>NZ_JBNOYB010000124.1:0-5785 GCF_050312375.1 Schaalia sp. | reverse complement strand
ATACTCCGGTGCACGCGCACCGGGCCACCCGCCGTTGCACGCGCTCGAGCTGCGAGCGCGGGACGAGGAATCGATGAAGGAGCAGGCGCATGCGGGACTTAAGGCACAGGCGATGAGGCACAATAGACGGGTGCGCCCCTTCGACCCACGACTCCTCTCCTACGCCCGTTCAGCCAGAGGAGCGATCCTCGCGACCGCCGCCCTGGGCACCCTCATCGCCCTCGCCGTCATCGCGCAGGCCCTCCTCATCTCCTTCTCCCTTTCACCGGTGATCGAAGACGGGCGCTCCCTGAGCGATGTCCTCCCCCTCATCGGCGTGCTCGCCCTCGTCGTCCTGGCCCGGGGCCTGCTCACCGCCGCCCGCGAATCCGTCGCGCAACGCGGCGCCGACCACGCGATCCGGGACCTGCGCGAAGAAGTCCTCGTCGCCTCGGAGGAACTCGGCCCCCGCTGGCGCGCACTCCACGGCGCGGAAACCGCCACCCTGCTCACACGCGGCCTCGACGATCTCGGCCCCTACTTCGTCAAGTTCCTCCCCCAGCTCGTCCTCACCTGCACGGCGACGCCGCTCGCCCTCGCCGTGATGCTCTACCTCGACCCCTGGTCGGGGCTCATCGCGGCCCTCGTCGTTCCGCTGATCCCGATCTTCATGATCCTCATCGGCCGATTCACCCAGGAATCGTCCACCGCGAAGCTCCACGCGATGGAACAGCTCGGCGCGCAGCTCCTCGACCTCATGGCGGGTCTGCCGACCCTGCGCGGTCTCGGCCGCCAAGACGGTCCCCGCGCGCACCTCGAGAAGCTCGGCGAGGAGAACACGCGGACCACGATGGCGACTCTGCGGGTCGCCTTCCTCTCCGGAGCCGTCCTCGAATTCCTCGCCACGATCTCGGTCGCCCTCGTCGCCGTCGAAGTCGGCATGCGCCTCGTCTACGGCAACATCTCCCTGGCGGCGGGATTGGCCGTCATCATGCTCGCCCCCGAAGTCTTCGAGCCCCTGCGCCAGGTCGGCGCCCAGTTCCACGCCTCCGCCAACGGGGTCGCCGCAGCCGATGCCGCATTCACGATCATCGAGCTCCCCCGGCCGCAAGCCCCCCGCGCGGCGCGCGCGAAGGGCCTCACGGCGCCCGACCCGTCGACGACCACGATCACGATCGACGGCCTGAGCGTCGCCGCGCGCGGGACCTGGGCTCCGGCCGACCTCGACGCCTCGATCGAAGCGGGAACGATCACCGTCCTCGTCGGTCGCTCCGGAGCGGGCAAGACCACGACGGTCCTCACGATCCTCGGTCTGCTCGCCCCGACGCGCGGACGGATCCTCCTGACGCCCGCAGGCGGCGCCCCCGTCGATCTGGCCGAGGTCGACCTCGTCGACTGGTGGTCCCGCATCTCATGGGTGCCGCAGAGCCCCACGATCATTCCCGGCACCATCCTGGAGAACTTCTCACGCTCCGCCCTCGACGACGAGCTCCGGGCGGCCGCCCGGCGGACCGGCTTCGACCATGTCGTCGCCTCCCTCGAGCAGGGATGGGACGCGCGCATTGGCGTCGGAGGAACGGGCCTGTCGGTCGGACAGCGCCAGCGGCTCGCCCTCACGCGCGCCCTCGTCGACGACAGCCCCCTCGTCGTCCTCGACGAACCCACCGCCCACCTCGACGCCGTCAGCCAGGACGACATCGCCCGCGCCCTCGATGCGCTCAAATCGCAGGGGAAAACGGTCCTCATCATCGCCCACCGATCGGCCCTCATCGCGCTCGCTGACCGCACGATCATGATCGAATCGCGTCGCGCCACCGCCGAGGAGCTCCTCGAGTACCCGATCCTCGGCGAGATCCCCGCCGGCCCGCAGTCCTTCGACGTCGACCTGCCCGGGCTGCTCGACGACTCCGTGCTCCTCGACAACGCCGGGAGGAACGAATGAAGGTCCTCACCGATCGGGAACGCGCGGCGCTCCGCCGCATCATCCCCCTGCTCGAGGTCGACGCGAAGGGCTTCGCCCTCTCCGTGCTCCTCGGATCGGGCGCCCTCGGCGCGGCGATCGCCCTGTCGGCGACCGCCGCATGGCTCATCGCCCGGGCCTCCGAGCATCCTCCGGTCCTCTTCCTCACCGTCGCCGCCGTGTCCGTCCGGCTCTTCGGGGTGTCGAGGGCGGTGCTGCGCTACTGCCAGCGACTCGCAAGTCACAGGGTCGCCCTCGAAGGAATGGACTCGCTCCGGCAGAACCTCTACCGGATCCTCTCGATGCAGCGGATCGACACGCTGACCTCGATCAAACGCGGCGACCTGCTCGCGCGCACCGGTCGCGACGTGGACGACGTCGGCGACCTCGTCGTCAAGACCTTCCTCCCCGTGATCGTCGCCGCCGTCGTGGCACTCGGCACCGTCATCGGCATCGGGCTCGTTTCGCCGACGAGCGGACTCATCCTCGCCCTCAGCCTCTTGATCTCGGGAGCCTTCGCCCCCCTGCTCTCCTCCCGCGCCGCGAGGATCGCCCAGATCGACACGACCGAGGCGCGCACGCAGCTCGCGGCCCACACCCTCTCCCTGGTCGAGGGCGCGTCGGAGCTCCAAGTCGCCGGACGCATCGATGACCTGCGCTCCGCGATCGCGGGCAGCGAATCCCGGCTCGTCGCCGCCTCGAACCGGGCGGCACGCCTCGCAGCGCTCGCCGCCGGGATCGACCGCGCCGCGATGGGCGCCGCCGTCGTCGCGGCCCTCCTCATCGGCATCCCCTCGACAAACGGCGGGCTCGTCGCACCCGTTATGCTGGCGGTGCTCGTCCTCACGCCCCTCGCCTCCTTCGAGGGCACCGCGGAGCTCGCACCCGCGATGGTCCAGCTCGTGCGCTCGGCCAACGCGGCCGCCCGCATCGACGAACTCCTCGCCCACGAGGCCCCCGTCAACGCTCACCCGGTCCCGGCATCCACCGCGCCGATGCTGTCGGCCCGCGGGCTGGCCATCGGATGGCCCAAGGGCCCGATCCTCGCCGAGGGGATCGACCTCGAGCTCGAACCCGGGCGCTCCCTCGCCCTCGTCGGCCCCTCCGGAATCGGCAAGACGACCCTCGCCCTCACGCTCGCGGGGCTCATCCCCGCCAAGGCGGGCACGGTCACCATCGGGGGCACCGATGTCTGGGCGGCAGAACGGACGGACCTCTCCCGCTTCCTCACCGTCACCGCGGAGGACGCCCACGTCTTCGCCTCTACGGTCCTGGAGAACCTGCGGGTCGCGAACGGCGCCCTCGGTGAAGACGAAGCCGAGGCGCTGCTGCGCCGAGCAGGCCTGGAGCAGTGGATCGACGCGCTGCCCGCGGGCCTGCACACGCCGATCGGATCGCAGGGCGCGACGGTGTCCGGCGGCGAACGCCGCCGCCTCCTCATCGCACGCGCCCTCGCCTCCCCCGCCCCGCTCCTCATCCTCGACGAGGCGGGCGAGCACCTCGACGCCTCGACCGCCGACGCCCTCATCGCCGATGTCCTCTCCGACGCCGAGCGCGGCATCCTCCTCATCTCGCACCGACTCTCCGCCCTCGAGAACGCCGATGAGATCATCGTGCTCGGACCCGGACCCGGCCCCGACGGGCCCGCGCGTATCCTCGACCGAGGGGCTCACGCCGAGCTCGCCGAACGATCCGCGCCCTACCGATGGGCCCTCGCCCAGGAGGACGAGCAATGACCGCCCGCACCGACCACGCCCTCCTCGAGGCCGCGCTCGACCTGACGAGCACGCTCGACCTCAAGTCCGCCCTGCGCAGCTTCGTCGATCAGGCCTGCCGTCTCACCCGCGCCGCCTACGGGGCCTTGAGAGTCCTCGACACGTGGGGGGCGACGACCCTCCTCATCGAGCACAGTGAGGGCCTCGACGGTCCCACGGTACCCGCGGAGATCATCGCCATGATCCCCGCGAAGGGGCACCTGCGGCTCGACCGCGGCGCAGCAGTCGAGGACAGTGAACTCATCGCCGCCGACGACTTCATCGGCGTCTCCGTCCTCGTCCACGAACAGGTCTACGGCCGCCTCTACCTGACGGGCAAGCCCGGCGGATTCACCGACTCCGATGTCGACGTCCTCACCGCCCTCGCCCCCGCCGCCGGCGTCGCCGTCGAGAACGCCCACCTCTACGCGGATGCGCGCCGCACTGAACGCTGGATCTCCGCTTCGCAATCCCTCACGACCACGATGCTCGAGGGCGCGGACGAGGAGGAGGCCCTCGAGCTCATCGCCCGCACCGTCCGCGAGGTCTCGCGCGCCGACACCGCGATCATCGTCCTGCCCTCCGTCGGGGACTCCTGGGCGGCGGAGATCATCGACGGCTACCTGGCCGATACGCTCCTCGGCATCGTCTTCCCTCCCGAGGGGCGCGCCATGTCGGTCCTCCACGAGGGCACCGGCATGATCGTCGATTCGATGGCCCGCGCCCAGACGATGCGCGTCCCTCAGCTCTCCGCCTTCGGTCCCGCCCTCTACGCGCCGCTCCTGTCCCGGGGGAACACCGCGGGCGTCCTCATCCTCCTTCGGCGCATCGGTCAACCCGAATTCAACGGGTCCGAGCTCTCCCTGGCCGAATCCCTCGCCTCCCAGGCGGCCCTCGCGCTCGAACTCGCCTCCGCGCGCCACGCCGAGGACCTCGCCACTCTGCTCGATGAGCGCGATCGCATCGGCCGGGATCTGCACGACTTCGCGATCCAGCAGCTCTTCGCCACGGGAATGCAGCTCGATGCCGCCAAGCAGGAAGCGTCCCGGGGCGATCTCAATCCCGAGACGCTCAACCGGACGATCGACCGCGCGCTCGCCTCCATCGACGAGGCCGTCCGGCAGATCCGCCAGATCGTGCATAATCTGCGCGAGCCGGATCAAGCGGTGGCGCTCGTCGAGCGCATCCGAAGGGAGGCGTCCCTCACCCGTTCCCTCCTGGGCTTCGCGCCCTCGCTCCTCATCACCCTCGACGGCTCCCCCATCAACGAGGCGGAGGATTCTGAGGGTTCGAAGATCGAGCAGATCGACGCGAGGATCGATCTCGACCTGGGCGATGACATCGTCGCCGTCGTGCGCGAGGGCCTGTCGAACATCGCGCGCCACGCGCACGCCACTGCGGCCGCGGTCACCGTTGATGTCCTCGGGATCGGCGAGGCCGGATCGATCACCATCACGATCGCAGACGACGGTCGGGGAATCGACCCGGATCGGACTCGGAACTCCGGTCTGGCGAATATGAAGGAGCGGGCGCGCAGGCACGGAGGGGGCTTCTCCCTCGCTTCGGGGATCGGCGGCCTCGGCGCGCAGATCTCATGGAGCGCTCCCCTGGGGTGAGGCGAAGGGCGGGGCACCCGATGGATGCCCCGCCCCGTTCATACGACCCGCCTCGCCCTCAGGCGCTTGGCGCGGATCGTGCTCGCATCCTCACTTCCTGCGCCGAGTGGCGGCCACGACGCCGGCCAGTGCGAACAGGCCCGCGATTCCCATGAGGGCGCCCGTCTCGGCGCCCGTGGCGGCGAGCGTCGAAGCGGAGGCCTTCTTCTGAGACGCAGGCTTCACCGCCGTAGCGGAGGGATCACCCGGCGCAGGCGGGACGACGGGGGCCGGCTGCGACGCCGCCTTGACCGTCAACGCCGCCTCAGCACTCTTGCCCTTCTGAGTGAGAACCACCTTGTGAGCACCAGGAGCCAAATCCTTCGGCACCGTGAAGGTGAAGGACACCTTGCCATCAGCACCCGCAGGCTTCGACCCGATCTTCACCGGATCCGAATGCAACACAGCCTCAACCTCAACACCGGGAACAAAACCCG
>NZ_JBNOYB010000123.1:0-33556 GCF_050312375.1 Schaalia sp. | reverse complement strand
GATCTCGCTGGCCGCAGGCCCTCCCCTCGCGAGCGTCTCGCCCGTTTCGTCGCGGGCCGCCCGAGCACCGCACTGTAGGGAACTCGGGCGGGCGCTCCGGCGGGGGCGCCCGCCCGGGCTTCGTCCGCCGTTAGACTATGCACGATCCGCAGCCGAAGGAGAGATATGAGCGTCGAGATCGTCACCGAGTCCACCCCTGAGCTTGTGGAGGCGATGGGGCGCCTCATCCCGCAGCTCTCCCGTTCCGCCAAGCCCCTGTCCGCGGGGGACGTCGAGCGTTTCGTCGCGCAGCCCTCGGTTCACCTCTTCGTGTTCCGTTCCGAGGCGGCCGATGATTCCGGCCGGAAGCCGATCCTCGGGATGCTGTCCCTCGCCACCTTCGAGATCCCGACGGGCGTGCGCGCGTGGGTCGAGGACGTCGTCGTCGATGAGGCCGCCCGCGGGCAGGGCGCGGGCCTCGCCCTCGTCGAGGCCGCTCTTGCGCATGCGAGGAGCGTCGGCGCGCGCACCGTCGATCTGACGAGCCGCCCGGCGCGCGAGGCCGCGAATCGCCTCTACCGCCGCGCCGGCTTCGTCCAGCGCGAGACCAACGTCTACCGGGTCGCGTTGGGGGACTGAAGCCCCGCACCCGACGCGCCGCCCCGCCGCACCGGTGGGGCGGCGCTCGTCTTCGTCGTGTTCGCCGCGCGCCTCGCCCTTATTCCGCATTCCACCCGGGTCCGGGGCCTGCGGATCCATGCTCGAGGAGTCCGGTTCCCCGTTCAGCCGCCCCTTCCACAAAAGACTTACTTAGGTTAGCCTTACCTTGCCTAATGCGGAGACCTCCTCCGCGCCGGGCCGAACAGGAAAGGACAAGCGACATGACCGACAACGCCGTCACCGAGATCCTCGAAACGAGGCGCGAGGACGCGATCCTCGCACCCAATTCCAACCACCACCCGGGAATCCACCCGACCACCGCCTTCCAGCTCGCAGTCGAACTCGAGGGCTGAGCGCATGAGGCGAGGGAGCGGGAAGGGCCTCGTCCAACTGTGGGCGGGCGAAGAGGACTCGTACGCGCGCAGATCCGACGGGACGCTGATAAAAGGCCCCCGACCCGACCTGGAAGCCCTCGGCGCCTGCCCGGACGAGGCCCTCCCCCTCCCCTCCCGCCCCCTCTCGCTCATCATCGACCTCACCCCCGATTCCCGGCTTCTCCTCCTCACCGACGCCCCCGTGCCCAAGGGCTTCGCCGAGGCCTGCTCGCGGACGCTCACCCCGGAGGAGTTCTACGAGGGCGAAGGGCCCCTTCCGGACGAGACCGTCCTCCACTACCTCACGACCCCCGACCTCCCCTCCGCGATAAGGGCCGAGGACCGGGCGCTGAACGCGGGATCCTCCTACCTCGCCCTCATCATCCGCTTCCCCGAGATCATCATCGGCCCCCTGTCGAGCAGCGGATCCCCCCACCTCTACCGGCACCTGGAGGCGCGCATGACCGCCGCCAGCCTCGCCCCCGCGGCGACCTCGACCACCCTGCGCCCGCCGGCCGTCGACCTCGTGCGTGATCGAGTCGAGAAGGAGCCCGACGCGCTCTTCGACGCGAGGATCTCTCGCACACGCAGTCGGGACGCGCACTCGTCCCTGAGCTGGGCGACGATCGACATCCCCTCCGCCCGCAGCCGGGACCGGGTCCTCGTGCCCTGGCTGACCTGGAAGGGCTACGAGGACGAGCCGAAGATCGTCGACATCCATTCGGACGCCTTCTGCGACGAACTCGCCGGGATCATCACGCGCCTGCGCACGATCGCGCATCACGAAGCCCTCCCCGGATGCGTGACCACCGTCCAATCCGATGTCACGGACATCCGCGTCATCAGCGAATGGAGCAACAACACCGTGTGCCAGGGGAGCGCCATCGACGACGAGGACGAAGCCCGGCGCGCCGCCGTGGGAGAGGCCATCGAAAGGTACTGCGTCAACGTCATCGACCCCGATTCGGTCGTCATCGGCGACTACGACTCCCTCCTCGCCTCGGGGCGCGCCCCGGTTCGGCCCGAGGACTTCGTCCTCTTCTCCCCCGAGCAGCACTCCCGCCCCGGCTTCCGCTTCTCGCCCTTCACGCGCTCCACCCGGATCCCGTGGATGCCGGCGAAGAACCTCACGCGAGGAGGCGACGCCCTCGTCCCCCTGCCCATGGTTTACGTCGACTACAACCGGAGGGGAAGCGTCCACGGCGAGCCCCTCTCCTCCTTCCCCCGCATCGCGCCGATCCCCTACGCGGGCATCGCCGCCGGGCACGACCCCGAAGGAGCGCTGACCAACGCCCTCGAAGAGATCATCGAACGCGACGCCACGATGATCTGGTGGCACTCCAAGCCGACGATCGACCCCGTCCGCATCGCCTCCCCCGAGATCGCCGAAGTCGTCGAACGCTTCTCAGCGAAAGGATTCGAGCTCTCCTTCTTCATCCTCCCCAACGAGTTCCGCATCCCCGTCGTCGCCGCGGTCCTGCGCAACGCCCACCACGGCACCTGCAACATCGGCTTCTCCTGCCGCCCGAGCACCACTGCGGCCGCCCTCAAAGCGATCACCGAGGCCGCCACCCTGTTCGACGGGGCCCTCGACCTGCTCGACCCGGCGGGCAGGATGTTCTCCGCCATCGAAAGACTGGAGCTCTCGCCGAACATGGCCCTGCCCTACAGGGCGGATCGGGCCTATCTCGACACCATCGGCTGGGACTACGACTCCGTCCACGATCTCATGATCCAACAGCAGCTCAACCTCGACCCCAGAGCAGCAGAGCACCGCTCCCCCCACCTCGACCGCCCCCTCGCCCCGGCCTCCCGCTACCCCGTCGACGAAGGCGAATCCCGCTGCTCGGCCTACTACCGCGACAGACTGGAGGCCGCGGGCTACGAGATCCTCGCCGCCGACGTCACCACCCCCGACATCCGGGCCTGCTCGGGCACCGTGCTCCGGGTCCTCGTCCCCGGGCTCGTCCCGAACTTCCCCGCCGGCGACATCACGCTCGGCGGGGGGAGGATCCTCAACGCCTACCACCGGATGGGACTGCACGACGCGCCCCAGACCCCCAACCAGCTCAACCGCTTCCCCCTCCCCCATGCCTGAACCCCTCCCCTCCCCCAGCACCGGCGCCGACCAGGCCTCTCCGGCCGCGCGCGCCCGCTCCGCGGGCATCGACGCCGCCCTCGTCCTCCTCCTCATCGTCTCGATGCTCCTCGCATGCGGCATCGGGGCGGTCGAAGTCCACCCCGGGATCACCCTGCGGATCATCCTCGAACACCTCACCCCGTGGCAGTGGACCATCCTGCCGACCCCCGGCCCCGTCGACGAGGGCATCATCTGGAGCACCCGCCTTCCGCGCAGCCTCGTGGGCGCCGCATGCGGCGCGGGACTGGCCGTCACCGGGCTCGCCGCCCAGTCGACCCTCCGCAACGTCCTCGCCGACCCCTACATCCTCGGCATCTCCGCCGGGGCCTCGACCGGAGCGGCGGCCGTCATGGTCTTCGGACTGCGCATGGCCGCAAGCCCCGTCCACCTCGGCGTCGGCGCCGGGGCCTTCATCGGATCCCTCGTCTCACTCGTCCTCGTCATGGCCCTCGCCAAAGGGGCGGGACGCCTGACCAACACGCGGGTGATCTTCGCCGGAATGGCGGTGAACTTCTTCTTCTCCGCCCTCACCAGCCTCATCATCATGCTCGCGAAGGACCCGACGACGACCCGCTCGGTGGTCTTCTGGATGCTGGGCTCCCTCGCCGGAAGCCATTGGCCCGAAGTCGCCATCGCGGCGGGTGCCAGCGGAGCCGGGATCCTCGGGCTCATCGCCATCGGACGCCGCATCGACGCCCTCTCCCTCGGAGACGACGTCGCGCGCACCCTCGGCGTCGACCCCCAGCGCCAGCGCTTCCTCGTCTTCCTCCTCATCTCCCTCATCATCGCCTTCCTCGTCGCCCTGACGGGGACGATCGGATTCATCGGACTCGTCGTCCCCCACCTGGCCAAAAGACTGCACGGGGGGATCTTCCGGCGCTCCGCCCCCGCCTGCGCATTGACCGGGGCCATCATCATCGTCCTCGCCGATCTCCTCGCGAGGATCGCCGTCGCCCCCGGGGAGATGTCGATCGGGGTCATCACCTCGCTGCTCGGAGCGCCCCTGCTCATGCTCCTCATCGGACGAGACGCGAGGAACGACGAATGACGACGACCGCTCCCGCCTTCCGGATCGAGGACCTCAGCGTCAGATACGGCTCGACCCTCGCCCTCGATTCCCTCAACGCCGAGATCCCCCACGGCCTCGTCACCGGGCTCGTAGGCCCCAACGGCTCGGGGAAGACCACCCTCCTGCGCACGATGTACGGGGCCCTCTCCCCCTCGCAAGGACGCGTCCTCCTCAACGGCCGGCCCCTGGCCTCCCTCACTCCCCGAACGATCTCGCGCGAAATCAGCGTCGTCGTCCAGCAGTCCTTCATCCCCCACCGGATGAGCGTTCTCGACGAAGTGCTCCTCGGGCGCATGCCCTTCGTCTCCGACTTCAGCCCCTATCGCGATGAGGACCGCGAGCTCGCCCTGGAGGCCCTCGAAGCCGTGGGGATGATCGACAAGAGTCGGCGGCGCTCCGACGAGCTCTCCGGCGGCGAGCGCCAGCGCGTCGTCATCGCCAGGGCCCTCGCGCAGGGGAGCCGATGCATCCTCCTCGACGAGCCCACGAACCACCTCGACATCCGCTATCAGCACGAGGTCCTCGGACTGCTGCGCGCCCTCGGGCGCACGGTCGTCGTCGTCCTGCACGACCTCAACATGGCCGCGCGCTACTGCGACAGGATCCACATCCTCAGCGCGGGCCGGATGCATTCCGTCGGCGCCGCAGACCAGGTCCTCCTCGAGAACACCATCGCCGAACTGTACGGCGTCGCCGTCTCGCGGATCGAGCACTGCGGCAGGCCGCAGTTCCTCTTCACCTCACCCACTCGATAGAAGGAGAATCCCATGACGCTCAGACCCTCGTTCCTCGCCGCAGCGACCTGCGCGGCCCTCGCCCTCGCGGGATGCTCGACGGGCGCCGCCGCCGATCGCCAATCGGCGGGCGACAACGCCCCCTCCAACGCCGCCTACCCCATGAAAGCCTCGTTCTGCGGACAGGAGGTCGCCGTCGAGCGCGAGCCCGCGCGGATCATCGGCGCGGGGCGCGAAGGAGTCGCGAACATCGTCTCCGCCGGAGCGGCGGACAGGATGGTCGCACGATTCGGCGAGCACGGCGCCCTCTACGGCCCCCGCATCGAGGACGAGCTCAAAAGCCTCTCCGGCATCGAGGAGGTCGCCTCCGGAGGCGGCGAGGACCACGGATCCATCAGCTTCGAACGCGTTCTCGAACTGCAAGCGGACATGATCTACGGATCCGCCCTCGGCGAGGGCGACCTGAGCATCGACAACCTCGGGAACAACGGGATCGCGGGCGTGATGCCGCCGAGCAGCTGCGCCTACGCCTTCTCCGAGGCGAAGAGCGACTTCGCGGATCTCGACGCGATCCCCGCCCACATCCGCGAACTCGGGGCCCTCCTCAACACCGGGGAGAAGGCGAACGCGAATGCGAGCGCGATGGAGGCCGACCTGGCGGCGGCCCGCGAGGAGGGCGGGAAACTCCCCGAGCTCAAGGCCGCCGGCCTCTACTACTGGGACTCGTCCGACGACCTCTTCGCCTACGGCGCGAACTCGACGATCCAGGGGATCTTCGACGCCGCCCGCCTGAAGAACGTCGTCGCCCCCTCCTACGACGCGATGTTCAACGGCGCCATCTCGCCCGAGACCATCGTCAAGTCGAATCCCGACGTCCTCATCATCACCACGGGGGAGAGCGGGATCACCCTCGAGGACTCGCTGGCCCGTTTGGAGAAGATCCCGGGGATGACGCAAACCGCCGCCTTCACGAACAAGAGGATCATCGAGCTGCCCTCCGGGGCCGCCTACCCGACCGTCGAGGCGATCGACGCCGCCCGGGAACTCGTGAAGAAGCTCGCGCAGCAGTGAGCCCGGAAGGCCCAGGAGAGCACATGAGCATGAGTACAACGGGGAAGCGGCAACGCGCGGTCTTCGAAGCGGCCGGAGTGAGCCCCGCGGTCCTGATCCCACCGGTTCTCGCCGGCATGGCCGCGAGCGCCCTCCTCGTCGGAAGCGCCCTGGTGAATTCGACGATCTTCTCCGAGTTGCTGGGCGCACGCGACCCCTACGCCTTGACGAGGTCGATCGCGCTGCTCGCCCTGCTCCTCGTCCTCATCCCCCTCCTGGGCCTTCTGCGCGCGCACATCGCGAACCGGCTCGGACTGCTGCTCAAGGTGAATCTGCGGCGCCGCATCCTCGCCGACATCGACGAGCGTGGGCCGATGCGCCTGAGCTCCTCGCGCGCCGGAGCGCTCGAGTCGCTGATGGTCGACGGGGTCGAGGCCATCGAACCCTACTTCGGCTCCTACCTCCCGCAGATCGCCGTCACCGCCCTGACGGCGGGCCCCCTGTGCCTCTGGATCGGAACCGTCAGCCCGCTGATCGGCATCGTCCTGTTCCTGTGCGCGGTCGCCGCCTTCCTCGTGCCGCGCCTGTGGGACCGCGCCCTCGCCGAGGAGGGCCAAGCCCACTGGGGCGCCTACGAGGACCTCAACAGCGACTTCGTCGACGCGATGATGGGGATGACCACACTGAAGTCCTTCGGGGCGAGCAGGACCTACGGCCGCAGGCTCGCGGAGAGGTCGAAGGAGCTCCTGCGGACGACCCTGTCGCAGCTGAGGATCTCCCTGGGCGAGACCGGCGCCTCTGCCGCCGTCATGGTCCTCGGCCCCGCGATCGCCCTTCTCATCGCCTCCTACGAGGTGCACCGGGGGGCCTACGGCGTCGATCGCCTCTTCTTCATCACGCTGCTGTCCATCGAGGTGTTCCGGCCCCTGCGCGATCTCGCCAACGCCTTCCACGCCGGCTATTTCGGCCTGAGCGCGGCGACGCAGATCCATGAGCTCCTGCGCGGGAGGACTCCCGATCGGGTCGCCCCCGAGCGCCGCGCCCTGCCCGAGGGGCGCCCCGCCGACATCGAGGCCCGCGAGGTGTCGTACACCTACGAGGGCGCGCAGGCCCCCGCCCTGAGCGGGGCCTGCCTGCGGATCCCCCAGGGGAGCTTCCTCGCCGTCATCGGCGGATCCGGTTCGGGCAAATCGACCCTCATCGGCATGATCCTCGGCCTCGACTCCCCGGAGGCGGGGACGATCACGATCGGCGGGGAGCCCGCGACGAGCGTCGACATCCCGTCGGTGATCTCCCTGGTGCCCCAGTCCCCCGTGATCTTCCCCGGAAGCGTCGAGGAGATCCTCGCAGCGGCAGCCCCGGGGGCGACGCGGGAGGAGATGCTCGAAGCACTGACCCTCGCCCGCGCCTACGGGCTCCATGAGAACAGGGCTCCCGCAACGGCGGGCGCTGACGCTGCGCTCCCGGACGACCTCTCCCTCCGCGTCGAGGAGGCCGGGGCCAATCTGTCCGGGGGGCAGCGCCAGCGCCTGGCCATCGCCCGGGCCCTCGTCAGACGGCCGAGAATCCTCATCCTCGACGAGTCCACCTCGGCGCTGGATTCGGACACCGAGGCCCGGATCCTGTCCGGCCTGCGCGAGGCCCTTCCCGACATGACCCTCGTCCTCGTCACCCACCGCATGGAGGTGGCGGCGGGCGCCGATGAGGCCGTGCGCCTCAGCGCCGGGAGGATCGTCTCCTCCGGGCGCCCCGACGAGGTCATCGGCGCCTCCCCCGCCCCCGCGCCCTTCCAAGGAATCGAGAAGCGATGAAACAGACCTTCAGGGATCTCAGCTCCATCATGGGACGCCTCGGGGAGTTCAGGCGCTTGTTCATCGGCTCCGTCCTCGTCATCGCCCTCCACCAGATCGCCCTCGTCCTCGTCTCGGTGGTCAGCGTGTGGATCACGACGAGGCTCGTGTCCGAGGAGCATCCCCGGCTCCTCCTGCCTTTCCTCGCCCTGTTCTGCCTCGCGATCGCCCACGCCCTCGGCTACCTCTACGACGCGTGGTGGTCCCACCAACTCGCCTACCAGATCCTCTCGCGCATGAGGATCGACCTGTACGCGGCGATCCAGAGGATCGCGCCCCGGGGCCTTTCCGGACGCAGGACCGGGGATCTGACGGCGGCCGCGATGAACGACATGGAGCAGTTGGAGTGGTTCTACGCCCATACGGCCCCCGTGGCCGTCGCAGCCCTCATCAACACGATCCTCATCGAGTCCGTCCTCATCATCCTCATCGGCCCCCTGGCCCTGCTCGTCCTCATCTCGGTGATCCTGCCGATCCTCGTGCCCTGGCTCCTCGGTCCGATGCAGCGCAGGCAGGGGGAAAGGGTGCGCGCGGGACTGTCCTCCCTGAAGTCCCTCGGACTCGACTCCGTCGTCGGCGCGCGCGAGCTGTACGCCCTCGGACAGCGCGAGGAGCACCGGCGCCGCGTCTTGGAGGCGAGCGCCGAGGTGCAGCGCAACAAGCTCGCCCAGGCGATGCGCAAGAGCCTCGAAACCGCCGTATCGGCCTTCGGCGCGGCAGCGGTCAGCATCGGGATCCTCGCCGTCCTCACGAGGAGGGTCATCGAGGGCGCCTACCCCGCCGAGCAGCTCCCCGTCGCCGTCATCCTCGTCGCAATGGCGACCCTTCCCGTCCTCTCCCTGGCGGGGATGCTCGGGATCATGGGGGAGGTGTCCTCCTGCGCGCACAGGATCAACGAGGTCCTCGACGCCCCGGATCCGATCCCCGGCGCACCGCTCGAGCTGCCCCTCGTCGAGGGCGAGGAGGAGGCCGCCGTCAGCGATTCGGCGACCTACCGTTACGAGGGGGAGGCCGCCGTGAAGGAGGCGAGCCTGCGAGTCCCCGGGGGCCGAAGCGTCGCCCTCGTCGGCCCCTCCGGCGCGGGCAAGTCGACCTTCGCCCATCTGCTCATGCGCTTCATGGACCCCGATTCGGGGAGCATCCGTTTCTCCGGACGCGACCTGCGCAGCCTCGATCCGGACGAGCACCGCCTCGATGTCGCCCTCGTCCCGCAGAACGGCCACGTGTTCTCCGGAAGCTTCCGTTCGAACCTCCTCCTGGCCGACTGGGACGCCGACGACGACAGGATGTGGGAAGCGCTCCGGGCGGCCGGCCTCGAGGACCTCGTCGAAGGGCTCGGCGGCCTCGATGCGCCGGTCGGCGACCGGGGAACCGCGCTGTCGGGGGGCGAGAGGCAGCGGCTGGTGCTCGCACGCGCCTTCCTGCGCCAGCCCCGCCTGCTGATCCTCGACGAGCCCTCGGCCAATCTCGATCCGGAATTGGAACGCGAGATCACCGAGTCGGCGACGCGGCTGCGCCGGGGGCGCACGACCCTGGTGATCTCGCATCGCCTCGCCTCCCTCATCGACGCGGAGTCCATCTGGGTGCTCGATTCGGGCAGGGTCGTCGCCCACGGCTCGCACGAGGAGCTCGAGCGCGACAGCGCGGACTACAGGCGCATCCTGGCGGATCAGTCGGTCCGGGAGTAGCGGGGGAGGGCGGCAGCCGCAGGGCGCCGATGCCCCGGAAAGAGACTGATTCCGCGGGAGGAGCGCTGATTCCGCAGGAGGAGCCTTCCTGCATCAGCGCCACCGGGCGGGCGCTCAGAACTCCTGCGGACCTGCGCTCAGAACTCCTCGTAGACGGCCGGATCCTGGCCCGCCTGCCGACCGTCGGGCCTGGCCAGCGAGGAGATCCGCTCCATCTGCCCCTCGTCGAGGGCGAAGTCGAAAACGGCGAGGTTCTCGCGCTGACGCGCCTCGCTCGCGGCCTTCGGGATCGGGACCGCCCCCACCTGGAGGTGCCAGCGCAGCACGACCTGCGCGACGGAGCGGCCCGTTTCACGCGCCAGATCGGCCAGAACCGGCTCGTCGACGACGCGCAGTTTGCGCGCGAGCGGACTCCACGACTCCGTGCGGATCCCGAGGGTCTCGTGAAAGGCGCGCGCCTCGGCCTGCGGGAAGTAGGGGTGGAGCTCGATCTGGTTGACGCTCGGGAGCTCCCCCACCTCGTCGCGCAGCCGTTCGAGATGGGCCGGCAGGAAGTTCGAGACCCCGACCGAACGGATCAATCCGCGCTTCTTGAGGTCGACGAGCGCCTGGAAGGCCTCGACGTACAGGCCCTGCTTCGGGTTCGGCCAGTGGATGAGGTACAGGTCCCAGTAGTCGAGGCCCGCCCGGTACAGGGATTCCTCGACGACGCGGACCGCTTCCTCGTAGCGCTGATGGCGCCCCGGGAGTTTGGAGACCAGGCGCAGGTCCTCGCGCGCCGCGCCCGAGCTCCGCACCGCACGGCCGAGCGCGCCCTCGTTCTCGTAATTCACCGCGGAATCGATGAGGCGATAGCCCATCCTGATGGCCGATTCGATCGATGAGGCGCCCGCGGAGCCCCACAGGCGGTAAGTGCCCAGACCGATCGGGGGGAGGGTCGTCCCGTCGTTGAGAACGACGTCGTCAAGGGGAGAGATCGACATGCCCCCAGCATAGGCGGCTCTAGGATGGGCCCATGGGCTACTTCGAGTACGACGAGCGCACGCTCCACGCGATCGATTACCGTCATTTCCTCTTGGATTCCCCCTCCCCGTACCACGCGGCCGACCTCGTCGCGCAGCGTCTCGCAGATTCGGGCTTCGCACGCCAGGACGAGCGCGACCCCTGGGACGCCTCCTCGGGCGGTCACGTCATGGTCCGCAACGGCGCGGCCATCGCCTGGGTGGTGCCGAAGACGATCGGCGAGGGCGCGGCCTTCCGCATCGTGGGGGCTCATACGGATTCTCCCGCCTTCAAGATCAAGCCCTCGCTCGCCTCGTCGACTCCCGACGGGTGGTCGCTCATCGACGTCGAGGTCTACGGCGGCATGATCTGGAACTCGTGGCTCGACCGCGAGCTCGCCATCGCCGGGCGCCTCATCATGGCCGACGGGTCATCCGTGCTGGTCAGAACGGGCGCTCTCGCCCGGATCCCCCAGCTCGCGATCCATCTCGATCGCGGAGTGAATCCCGAGGGCCTCCACCTCGACCCGCAGAAGCACCTCCACCCCGTGTGGACGCTCGACGACCCCGAGGCCGACCTCCTCGCGCAGATCGCGCGCTACGCGGGCGTCGATGCCTCTGAAATCGTCTCGCACGACCTCATCCTCGTCCCCCAGCAGGGCCCCGAGACCTTCGGCGCGAAGGGCGAGTTCTTCGCGGCCGGCCAGCAGGACAACCTCTCCTCGGTCCACGCCGGGCTCACCGCCCTCGAGCGCCTCATCGGGGAGGGGATTCCCGAGTCGGGGGACGTCCTCGTCTTCGCCTGCTTCAACCATGAGGAGATCGGCTCGGAGACCCGTTCGGGCGCGGCGGGCCCGATCCTCCAGACCGTCCTCGAGCGCACCGCCGCCGCCCTCGGCCGCGACCTCGACGGACGCGCCCGCATGTTCGCGGCCTCGTCGTGCATCAGCGCCGACGCCGCGCACTCGGTCCACCCGAACTACGCCGAGCACCACGATCCGGCGACCCGCCCGGTCATGGGGCGCGGCCCGGTGCTGAAGATCAACGCGAATCAGCGCTACGCGACCGATGCGGAATCCATCGCCGTATGGACGAGGGCGTGCCGGGCCGCCGGAGTGCCCTCTCAGAATTTCGTGTCGAACAACGCGATGCCCTGCGGATCGACGATCGGCCCGATCACGGCGACGCGCCTGGGGATCCTCACGGTGGACGTGGGCGTCGGTCTGCTGTCGATGCACTCGGCGCGCGAGATGAGCCAAGTCGACGACCTCCTCGGCATGTCGAAGGTCCTCGAGGCCTACTGGGCCGGGGCCTGATCCGCCCCTCGCGCGGGCCGGGGCCCGCCCCCAGCGCGAGTGCGCTTCCCGTCCCCGCGCGTTCAGGAGACGAAGTCGGCTTCGACGGAGCCCGCGAGCGCCTTCGCGATGAGACGGGTGAAACGCGGGTTCATCTCCGGGAGGGCGTCGGCGCGGACGAAGACCGCCTCGGTGTTCTCCCCGTCCGCGGGATGCGGTTCGCCGGAGGTCCACTCGAGGACGAAGGCCGTGTCGAGGTAGCTCGCCCGATCCCCGTTCGCGTAGACGAGGGGGCCGACGACGTCGAGGCCGATGAGCCGGTCGACGCGGGCCTCGACCGCCGCCTCCTCGAGGGTCTCCCTCAGGGCGGCGACGGCGGGCTCCTCGCGGGGGTCGACGATGCCCGTGATCGGCGTCCACCACCCGTTGTCGGCCCGTCTCACGCAGAGCACCTCGACCTCGGCCGGGTTCGTCGCACTCCGCGACCAGCCGGGCTCGACGCCCGCGGGATCGAGCGCCCGGCGCAGGACGATCGCGGTCGTGCCCGGGAGCCAGAGCTCGCTCGTGCCGATCTTCTCGCGGAGGTCGAGGATGAACTGCGGAGTCGTCATGCCCGCATGCTACCCGCGCCGGCTCCCCGCCTCCGGGGCCCTCGGGTCCGAGGCGCCCGGGTCACAGGATCGTGAAGAGGGGGACGAGGAGGATCTTCACGACGATCGAGAATGCGAAGAGCGTCGCGTAGGCCCCTTCGATCCGCTCGTCGGCGACCCGGGCGTCGGCGGCCTGGAGAACGGCCGGCTGCCCGAGGAACCCGGCGACGCCCCCTGCGGCCCTCGGCGCGGACAATCCCGCGATCCTCGCGCCCAGCGCCTGGGCGGCGCAGCAGATGGCGGTGATGACGACGCCCAGGAGCGCGGCTTTCGGACCCAGGGGGCTCGCGAGCATCGCGGCGACATCGGGGCCCGCGTTGAGGCCGAGGGCGGCCAGGAAGAGGAGGAGGCCGATCTGGCGGATCGTGAGGTTCGCGGCCGAGGGGAGCGACCACACGATCGGGCCGGTCCGACGCAGGGCTCCCAGGAGCATCCCGACGATGAGCGGGCCCGCGGCCGATCCGAGCTGGAAGGTGGTCTCCGGGCCGACGGGGAAGGGGATCGTCCCGAGGAGCATCCCGAGGACGAGGCCGATCCCGAAGCTCATCGCATCGACTTCCGACACACGCCTCTCAGAGTCGCCGAGCCAGGACTGGATGGCGTCGAGTTCCTCGGTGGGGACGACGACGGCGACGTGATCGCCGAGCTGGAGGTCGAGATCGTCGCGGGCGAGGAGGTCCAGGTCGCCGCGCCTCACCCGCGTGATCACCGCTCCGAAGCGGGCCGCGACGTTGAGGGAGGTGATCGAGCGCCCGGCGAGATCCGGGTTCGAGACGACGATCCTCTCGAAGGCGACGTCGGAGCGGTCGTCCTCGAGACGATGATCGTGCACGGGCTCGCCGATCTCCGATGCGGCTTCTTCGATATCCGCCGGTTCTCCGACGAGGAGCACGAGATCGCCCTCGAGCAGGTCCTCTCCGGGCACGACGACCCGCGTGCAGCCGTCCCGGCGCAGGTAGGACATGCGCACGCGCTGGTCGCGCCATGCCGTGACGCGCCTGGTCGACACCGTTTCAGTGACGCGGACGGTCAGGGTTTCCAGGCTGACTCCGGCGAGGGAGGGGGTGTCCTTCTCGCCGCGCCATTTGCGCGTCACGGTCATCGTCACGACGACGATGCCCATGAGCACGCCGATCGGGTATCCGAAGGCGTAGCCGACGGCCGCCTGGGGATCACCGGTGAGCCGCGTCGCCGCGTCGAGGGCGGGCGCGGCCGTGAGGGAGCCGGTGAACAGGCCGAGCGTGAGGCCCTCGGGCAGGGCCAGGAGGCGCCCGCCGCCGATCGCGATCCCCGCGCCGAGGACGCAGACGAGGACGCAGGTGAGGAGGAGGGCGCTCTGCTTGCGCAGGTCCTCGAAGAATGTCGAGCCCGCGGAGACGCCGACCGTGTAGACGAAGAAGGCGAGGCCGATCTGCTGGACGATCTGCATTCCCTGGCCCGCTTCGGGATTCCAGGCCGAGACCGCCAGACCCACGAAGAGGGCGCCCGCGGCGCCGAATCGGAGCGGGCCGAAGCGGATCGCCCCGAGGGCGGCGCCGATTCCGACGACGCCGAAGAGCGTGAGGAGGTGATTCGCCGTGAGGAGGGAGCCCATGGCTTCAGAGTAGTCGCGCTCCTCCCGGAGCCGTTCATGAGGAGCGCAACAGGGCCCGGGAGGCGGACGAGGAGCCGGGCGTTCCGCGATGCGCCCGCTTCGAAGGAGCCCGCGCATCCGCCCTCGCGGATCACCGGAGGCCTTGGTGAGCGACCGGGGTCCTCAGCGAGCGCGCCGGGGTCCTCAGCGAGCGCGCCGGGATCGAGGCAACGGGCCGGGGCGCACGGGTGCTTCCCCGCCTGAATCGCCCCGTCCCGGACCTCTCCTTCCCCTGATCGGCCGCCCCCTCCCGCAGCCCCTTCGGGCTAGGCTCCACCTGTGCCGATCGATTCCCCCTCCGAGCCGCTCCCCGCACTCGCCTCCTTCCTCGACCCCGTCCTCTCACCGATCGGCACGGCGCTCGCCTCCCTCCTCGGCCATGACTCGGCCCTCTCGAGCGCGCCCCACCTGCTCCCCCTCCTCCTCGTCGCGGCCTTCCTCGCCGGACTCGTCGACGCGATCGTCGGCGGCGGAGGACTCATCCAACTACCGGCCCTCATGCTCATGCCGGGTTTGGCACCGGTGACCGCCCTCGCGACGAACAAGCTCGCAGGTCTTGCGGGAACCGCCAGCGCGGCGCTCGCCTACGGCCGACGAACGCGATTCCAGGTGCGGACCGCTGCGCCGGCCGTCGTCCTCGCCTTCCTGGGAGCGCTCGCCGGAGCCCACCTCGCGACCCGGGTCCCCTCCTCGACCTTCACTCCGATCGTCATCGCTGCGCTGTGCGTCGTCCTCGTCATCACGCTCACCCGCCCTCGGCTCTTCTCGAGCGTCCGGCGGGCGCTGCCCGGCCGCTCCTTCCTGAGACGGATCCTTCCGACGTCCGCCCTCATCGGCGTGTACGACGGCTTCATCGGTCCCGGAACCGGCTCCTTCCTCCTCATGGCCCTCATCGGCGCGGGTCGGATGCCGGTCCTGGCGGCGGCCTCCCTGTCCAAGCTCGTGAACGCGGCGACCAATCTCGGGGCGCTCCTTCTCTTCTCCGGTCAGGGCGTCCTCGACTGGAGGCTCGGCCTCGTCATGGCGGCGGCGAATGTCGCGGGCGCCCAGACCGGGGCGCGATGGGCGATCAGGGTCGGCGCGGGGCTCATCCGCGGGGTCCTCATCGTCGTCGTCCTCGCCCTCATCCTCGTCCTCGTCCGGCGTTCCTTCGCGTGAATCCAGCCCGGGGGGCGGGCGACGGGTCGGAGCGCGAGCCCGTCGTCAGCGGGGCTTGACCCTCACGCGGCGTGAGGGTGCACGCTGGTCCCATGATCGATGCGAAGAGCAAGGGCCCCGAGCGCCTCTACACCGTCGGCGAGGTGTCCGACCTCGTCGGCCTCAGCATCCGTGCTCTCCACCATTGGGAGCACGAGGGCGTCGCCGCGCCCTCGACGCGCTCGGCATCGGGCTACCGCCTGTACTCGCGCGCGGATGTGGCGCGCATCCAGCGCGCCCTCGTCTACCGGGAGACCGGGATGCCGCTCGCGAGGATCGCCGAGGCCCTCGACGCGCCCGATTCTCCGCTCGATCACCTCATCCGCCAGCGCACGCTGCTCACCGAGCGCATCTCACGCCTGAAGGCGATGCTCGGCGCAGTCGACGCGCTCATCGACGCGAAGGAGACGCGCATGACCACCCCCGAATACGACGCGAAGGTCCTGGGAAACGACTGGAGCGAGGACCCCTACGAGGGCGAGGCCCGCGAGCGCTGGGGGACGAGCGAGGCGTGGGAGCAGGCGCAGCGCACGCGCGCCGAACGCGGCCCCGAGGGCGAGGCCGCTGCGGCGGCACGGCTCGCACGGGTGGAGGCCGAGTTGGCCGCGGCCTTCCGCGAGGGGGTCGAGCCCGGATCGGCGAGGGCGAATGAGCTCGCCGCGCAGCATCGCCGGGCCTTGGACTGGTACGAGGTCACGCCCGCCCGGCACGTCATCCTCTCGCGCATGTACCGCGAGGACCCCCGTTTCCGCGCCCGTTACGAGGAGCTCTCCCCCGGCCTCGCACAGTGGCTCGGCTCGGTCATCGAGGAGAACGCCCGCGCCCTCGGCGTCGATCCCGCGACGGCGGCCTGGGACTGAGCTGCCGAGGGCGATGCGCGTTTAGGATTCGGGCATGACCGACGAATCGTCCCCGATCCTGCTCGGCGCGCACGCCGACGCCGTCTTCTCCGAGGAGGCGGAGATCCCGCGCGGCGCCCTCGCGGACTCCGATTCCGTTCGAGTCGACACCTGGCTGTGGGCGGTCCGGCGCGTGAAGTCGCGCTCTCAGGCGACCTCGGCGGCGCGCGCGGGGCACGTGAAGGTCAACGGGGATACGGCGAAGGCCGCCCAGAAGGTGAGGATCGGCGACGAGGTGCGCCTGCGGGTCGAGGGCTTCGACCAGGTCCTGCGGGTCCGTCGCCTCCTGGTCAAGCGGGTCGGCGCTCCTCAGGCCCGGCTGGCCTACGAGGACCTCACGCCGGAGCGCCCTCGTATGGTGATCCCCATCGCCCGGCGCGAGCGGGGAACGGGCCGTCCGTCCAAGAGGGAGCGCCGGGATCTCGACAGGCTCCGGGGACGGGATTCGCATGTGCGCGCCCGGCTCGATCGCTCGGCGAGCGAAGATCCTCTCGATGCTGAAAGGTGATGACCTCGGCGGGGAAAGGTGATGACCTCGGCGGATCAGGGGATGCGGGAGGGTTTGACCGCGCCCTTCGGGCTCGCCGCCCTCGCGACGAGCATCGCGATCAGGGGAGCGCCCACCAGCAGCCCGACGATTTCGACGACGGGGATCACCGGTGAAAGCCCGACGAGAGTCGAGAAGCGCCCGGACTCGGCGATCGCGACCACCGACAGCACGCCGACGAAGAGTCCGGACAGGACCGCGACGGGGATGCAGACGAAGGCGATGCCGATCCCCTGATAGGCGCTCACCCTCCGCCGCAGATCGCGGGAGGCCCCCATCGCCTCGAGCGTTTCGAAATCCGGTCTCATGTCGTTCGCCGCGAGCACGACGACCAGGGCGATCGTGCCCGCGGCGGCGAGCAGGGACACGAGGGCGGCCAGACGCGGCAGGAGCAGGTTCACGGTCGTTTCACGGACGACCCGGGCGATGCTCCCCGGAACCTCCTTGACCATGCTCGTCTCGAAGGCTGAAGCCGCGAGCGCCCCGACCGGGCGGTCGAGGATGAGGAGGCGCCCCAGCGGCTTCGCTGGAAGCGACAGACGATCGGCGGCCTCGGGCGAGAGCACGATGATGTTCAGCTCGGACCAGGAGGAAGCCGGGATCCGCTGTTCGGACACGATGGTCGGATCGGGGATCTCGGGCTCGCCGTTGCTCTCCGCGACGAGGGAGGCCGTCATGTCGAGCGCCCGCAGATTCGCACCGCCCTGCGCATCGATGTAGGACGCGTCGGGAAGAATCGCACCGCCCTGCTTCAAGGTCGCGATCGCCTTCACCATCTCATCACCGGAGACGAGGCCCGAAGCCTTGAGGAAGCTCCCGTCGTCGACGAGATACGCCAAGTCGAGCTCGCCGAGCGCGCGACCGTCCTCGGCGATGGACAGCGGAGCGCCTCCCGAGGGCGAGGTCGCCTCCACGATCAACGCGGGCCCCGCCGTCGTGGACCCCCAGGGCATGCCGTTGACCTCCACCGATTGCTTCACGCCGCGCAGTTCATCGACCGCGCGCGCGGCGGCCTCCTGCGTTCGACGGGCCTCCCACGGCGGAACCGAAGGATCCGAATCCGACACGAGGACCGAGCCCCGCGGGCCGAGGTGGGCCTGGGAATTCCACGCCGCCTCGTTCGCGGACGTGAGGGTGATGAGAAGCGCGGCCGCGATGAAGCTCGTCGTCATGAGGGAGCCCATCGCGGGCAGGGTCCGCGAACCGTTCCGGATCGCATCGCGCAGCGCCAATCGGACGCTGAGCGATGCGCCGTCGCTCCGTCTCCACCTCTTCGAGATCGCATAGGGGATCGAGCCGATGAGCCCGGCCTCGAAGAGCGCGATCCCGAGCGCCAACAGCAGGAGGGAACCGGTCGCGGCGGCTCCGAGCATCGCGGGGACGGCGGACAGGAGTGCGAGCGGATAGACCGGGGTGCGCCGGACGAGCCTCGACGGAGTGCGCGCCGATCCTCGAAGAACGGCGACGGAGTCGACACTGGCCAGATCCCGCGCCGAGGGGATCGCCGCCGCGATTCCGAGGATCATGGGCATGCACAGGGCGAGGAGCAACGGCGCGCGCGGCAGAAGGAGCGGGTTCACCCCGATCATGTACGCGTAGACCAGATGGAAGACGCCAAGGAGGAGCATCGACGACAGCGAGGAGATGAGGCCGACCCACCAGCCGACCGCCATGATCAGGCGCCCTTGATCGTGGTGGTCGCCGCCGATCGCGAAGACGATCGCCGCCGTCCGCGTCGCCCGGTTCTGCGACACGGCGAAGATCGGTTCGACGAGGAGCACCAGCTCGATGAGGATGAGGATCCCGCCGATGAGGAGGACGAAGAACTCCCAGCCGATGTTCCATTCGACGCCCTGCTTGAGGGCCATCTCGGACAGGACTTGGCGGGACATGACGAGGAAGCCCGATTCATTGAGGTCGTCGATGAGTTCCCAGGTCACCGGTTCGGGACCCGCGATGTAGAAAGAGGTCGTGGATCCCTCGCCGACCTCATAGGTGGCGAGCTCCAACGAACCGGCGCCCATGATGAAGACCCTCGAGCCCTCCACCACGTCTTGAACGCGGACCTCGGCCGTGCGCAGCACGGAGGCGCCCCCGTTCGACCCCGTCGAAACCGAGATCTCGTCTCCGACTCGAAGGCCGAGCTCACCGGCGAGATCCTCGGAGATGAGCGCCGAGCCCGCCTTCAGGTCGATCCCGTCGAGCCCCTCGGGCAGTCCGGGGGCGGACAGCGAATCCGTCTGAAACGCGTTGACGACGCTCGTCTCTTCCGCTGTCCCCGTTTTCATGAGATGAACGACGTCGATCTTCTCCACGAGGAGGAGGCGATCGCCCTCGGGGATCCATGAATCGAGGAGCGCGGGAACGCCCTCCGCCTCGACTTCCGTTCTCGTGTCGATGGCGTCGACGGTGCCCGCTTCATCCTGGTGGACGGGGGACTCCGCGATCCTCAGAGCGACGGCCTGAACCTCCGAATCCGAGCCGAGCCAATCGGTGATGAGGGCCGTGCGCGACGCGTTGGTCGACCACACGGTCACGACTGCGAGGATCGCGACGATCGGGATGACGAAGATCGCGATGGCCGCCGAGTAGCGCGAGGGCTGCCTCAGGATCGAGCGCCGGGCGATCCTCTGGGCGACGATCCAGCGCCGCCGCAGGGCGCGCAGGGAGGGGGCGCGATCGCGCCCCCTCACAGGAGATCCTCGACTCGGTCAGGGCGAGAAGAGTCGACGATCCTCCCATCGCGGAGGAAGACCGTCCGGTCCGCCCAGGCCGCGAAGCGGGCCTCGTGAGTGACGAGAATGCCCGCGACTCCGGAATCGATCCGCTCTCGCAGAGCGAGCATCACCTTCTCGCCCGAATGCGAGTCGAGAGCGCCCGTCGGTTCATCGGCCAGAAGGATCGAGCGGCGGCCGACCAGGGCGCGCGCGATCCCGACGCGCTGCTGCTCGCCGCCGGACAAGTCATCGGGAAAACGGTCCGCGAGCGCCCCGGCCCCCACTTCCTCGAGGGCGGCGAGGGCGGCGACATGCGCTTTCGCGGTTGCGACCCCATCGAGCTCGAGCGGCATCGCGACGTTCTCGACGGCCGAGAGGGCGGGAATGAGGTTGAAGTCCTGGAAGACGTAGCCGATCGAGCGGCGTCGCACGATGGCGCGCTCAGAGGAGGGCAAGTCGGAGATGTTCGTCCCGTGGATCACGACCGCGCCCTCGTCCGGCCGTTCGAGGCCGCCGGCGAGGGCGAGGAGGGTCGACTTCCCGGATCCTGAAGGACCCATGACGGCGACGAGTTCACCGATCCCCACTTCAAGATCGACCGCCGTCAGGGCTCGGACCCGCGTGTTTCCGGCGCCGTATCCGTGGCTCACGCCGACGAATCGCACCGGGGCGGGCGCGAGGATCATCGGGCCTGAGCAGATGCGGAGCTGCGCGCCACGCGACGCGGGACGCGCGCCTTCGAAGCGGCGAAGGCGGCACGGCGCGCCGCTTCGGACACCGCACCCGATTCGATGTGGTCGAGCCAGTTGAGCTCCGCCTCGAGATCGAAGACATGGCGCTCGAGGATGAGCTTCCATGCGAGTTCATCGTCGTCGGCGCCCGCCTTGAGGCGGGTCACGTCGCGAAGCGCGCTCAGGGTCGAGCGGCGCTGCGTCTGAATCAGTCCCGCGACATCGACGCTCGGATCGGCCGCGGCGACCGCGAGCTTCATGACGAGCTCATCGCGTTCGAAGTTCTCGCGCGGGACCGGGGTCGACCACCACTCCTCGAGGATCCGGCGACCCGCTTCGGTGACCTCGAAGACCTCCGAGTCCCGCCCGCCATTGGTCTCAAGGTGCGATGTGACTGAGCCGTCGCGCTCGAGGCGCTGCATCGTCTGATAGACCTGACCGATGTTCAGCGGCCACGCGCCGCAGGTCTGGTCCTCGAACATCTGCTTGAGACGGTACACGCCGGCGGGACGCTGCGCGGCGAGGGCGAGAAGTGCGTTGCGGACGGACATGATGCTCCAGAGTTCCAGCGATCGGGACTGCGCTTACCTGAACTTGAACTCTACCGCGATTGCGTTTGAATGTCGTGCGCGCCTGCGCGTTGACGTCGCATCTCACTCCTGCGAGGACGAGACCCCCGCCCTTCCGTCCCCGGACGCGGCCGACCCGTCGACGAGGCGCAGCGCGGCCGACCAAGTTCCGCACCTCTGGCGGACGGTCGCCGCGGAGGGCACGTCGACGCGCCCCTCGGCGCGGCGCGCAGCCGACCAGGCCCCGTAGCCCCCGAAGGTCGGGGCCATCCCCTCTCCTCGGCACCAGGCGGTGTATTCGGCGAGGACGGCCGCCATCGCCTCCGTGTTGAAGCGCCCGGAGCCCTGGGCCCGCCCTCGTCCGCCGGCGGGGAGGCCGAGGGCGATGAGCGCGTCGTTCCAATTGCCTCCCCCCACGCGCACGGCGATCGTCCGTGATGCGGTCGGCCACAGCAGCGCGCCCTTGGATGACGCCGCTCCCCTCTGACGGAGGATCGCCGCCCTCGCGAGGTCGTATTTCGCGGCGGGCACCGGCGGCAGTTCCCTGCGCGCAGCCGCTCGCCTGGCGGCGATGATCTTCGGGATCGCTTCGAGGACGTGCTCGCGCTTCAGGCCGTACGCTCCGACGAGTCCTTCGAGGGCCTCCTCCAGCTCCGGGTCCCCCGCACGATCGTCGATCTCGAGGGAGCGCGCATGAACGGTGGCGGCGATGAGCCAGAATCCCGCCACGATCTGAGCATCGCTGAACGCCGCGGTACGCGGTTTGGGTGGGGGCGCCATGCGGTCACTGTATGCCCCTGCGCCCCAAGTGTGAACTCCCGCCCTTTTCCGGCTTCGCGGACGACAGTGCTCCCCTCCGCGCACTACGCTTTTCAGGAACCTGAAAATCTAGGCGCTCGGCTCGTTCCCGCTAGCCGCACGCAGCCCGAAACGCATTATGTGAAAGAAGGCGTGATGCTCTTCACCCTGTCATGGCGCCACCTCAAGGAGAGGATCTGGGAGCTCCTCGCCGTCATCGTCCTCCAGACGGCCGCAACGATCGCCTCCCTCCAACTGCCCAACCTCAACGCGCGCATCATCGACGAAGGCGTCGCCGTCGGCGACACTTCAATCATCTGGCGCCTCGGAGCGGAGATGCTCGCCATCGCCGCCGCCCAGATGCTTTGCACCGCACTCGCCGTCTACCTCGGAGCCCGCCTCGCGATGTCCCTGGGCGCGCACCTGCGCGAGGAGATCTTCCGGCACGTCCACGGCTTCGCCGCCCAGGACTTCCACGAGTTCGGCTCCTCCTCGCTCATCACCCGCTCGACGAACGACGTCCAGCAGATCCAGCAGACGATGATGCTCTCCTTCTCCGTGATGATCGGCGCGCCGATCATGGGCATCGGCGGCGTCATCATGGCCCTGCGACAGGATCTCCAGCTCGGCGTCGTCCTCGCGATCCTCGTCCCCGTCCTCGCCCTTGTCGTCGCCTTCGTCATGAAGCACCTCTCCCCGCTCTTCTCCGTTCAGCAAGAACGCATCGATACGATGAATACGGTCCTGCGCGAAGAGCTCACCGGCATCCGCGTCATCCGAGCCTTCATCCGCCAAGCCTTCATCCGCGACCGCTACGAGCAGGCGAACACCGCTTTGAGACGGATCGCGATGTCGATCGGCACCTGGTTCTCCTTCTTCTTCCCCGCAGTCACGGTCGTCATCTCCCTCGGCACCGTCGGCGTCATCTGGTACGGCGGCGCCCTCATCGACTCCGGCGACCTCCAGATCGGCGCGATGGTCGCCTACATCACCTACGTCGCGATGATCTCCATGTCCGTGATGATGGCCGGGATGATCTTCATCATGATCCCCCGGGCGAACGTCGCCGCCGGGCGCGTCGCCGCCGTCCTCGATCATGCCCCCTCCATCACCGATCCGCTCGAATCGACGGCCGCGCCCTCGGGACGCTGGACCTTCGCACTGAAGGACGCGGCCCTGCGCTACCCGGGCGCGGAAGAACCCGTTCTCGAGAACATCTCCTTCACCCTGCGACCGGGGACCACCACGGCGATCATCGGAGCGACTGCCTCCGGGAAGACGACCCTCGTCAACCTCCTGCCCAGAATGATGGATCCGAGCTCCGGCCGCATCACGGCCTCCGGAGTGCCCCTCACGGACCTGCCGATCAGCGCCGTCCGCGAACGGATCGCCGTCGTTCCCCAGCACTCCTACCTCTTCTCCGGGACGATCGCCTCGACCGTCGCCGGCACCCACCACCTCGACGCCGCCCAGCGCGAACGCGTCGAATGGGCCCTGCACGGCGCGCAGGCCTACGACTTCGTCAACGCCCTCCCCGAGGGCATCGATCACGGAGTCGAGGCCGGGGGCGCGAACTTCTCCGGCGGTCAGAAACAGCGGCTCGCGATCGCGCGCGCCCTCTATCGCGCCGCCGACCTTTACATCTTCGACGACTCCTTCTCCGCCCTCGACTACGCGACTGACGCGAAGCTCCGCCTCAGCCTGCCCGAATACACCGGAGACGCGGCCGTTCTCATCGTCGCCCAGCGCGTCGCCTCGATCCGCAACGCCGACGAAATCCTCGTCCTCGACTCCGGCCGCATCGTGGGCCGCGGCACCCACCGCGAACTCATGGCGGAATGCCCGACCTACAAGGAGATCGTCGACTCCCAGCTCTCCGAGGAGGAAGCGGCATGAGCGCACGCACCGAACGCCGACCCGGCCCGGGCGGACCCCACGGCCCCATGGGCGCCTTCGACAAGTCCGAGGACTTCTCCGGCTCCTTGCGCCGACTCATCGGGGAGCTGAGGCCCGACCGCTGGCTCATCCTCCTCACGCTCCTCGCATCCCTGATCTCCGTCGGCCTCTCCGTCACGGCGCCCAAGGTCCTCGGGCGCGCCACCGACATCATCTTCAACGGCGTCGCCTCCAAGGCCATCGCCTCCTTCCCCTCGAAGGAGGCGGCGATCGCCGCCCTCAGCGCCGCCGGTCGGGAGGACTTCGCGCGGGTGCTCTCCGCCATGGACATCACCCCCGGCCAGGGCATCGACTTCAGCGCCCTCGGCCGCGTCCTCCTCATCTGCATCGCGATCTACCTCGGCTCGGCCGTCATCTCCTTCGTCGGCGGATGGATCCTGCGCATCGCCATTCAGAATCTCGGATGGCGCCTGCGCGAGAATGTCCAGACGAAGATCGAGCGCCTCCCCCTGTCCTACTTTGACCAGCACTCGCGGGGCGACCTCATGTCGCGCGTCTCCAACGACGTCGACAACATCTCGATGGTCCTCAACCAGACGCTCTCGCAACTCTTCCAGGCCGTCCTGACGATCATCGGCATCTTCATCATGATGCTCACCCTCTCCTGGAGGCTCACGATCCTCGCCCTCCTCGTCATCCCCTTCGGCGCGGCCCTCGCGGGCGTCCTCATGAAGCGGGCGCAGCCGCAGTTCCGCCAGCAGTGGACCTCGACCGGCGAGGTGTCCGAAACCGTCGAGGAAGCGATCTCCGGCCACGAGGTCCTCGCCCTGTACGGCCTCGAGGATGAATTCAACGAATCCTTCGCCGCCTCGAACAGGCGCCTGTACCGCTCGAGCTTCGTCGCCCAGTTCATCTCGAACCTCATCATGCCCGTGATGAACATGATCTCGAACATCTCCTACGTGATCGTCGCCGTCGGCGGCGGCCTCATGGTCGCGGGCGGTTCGATGTCCCTCGGCGATGTCCAGGCCTTCATCCAGTACTCGCGCCAGTTCACCCAGCCGATCGGGCAGCTCGCCTCGATGGCGAACTCGCTGCAGTCGGGCGTGGCCAGCGCGGAGCGCGTGTTCGAGTTCCTCGACGCCGAGGAGATGGGACTCGACGAGGGCGCGCGCTCACTCGCCGAGGCGCGCGGGCAGGAGGCGCCGGCTGAAGGGGGCGAGCACGTCGCCGGCCGCGTCGTCTTCGACCACGTGCGCTTCTCCTACACGGAGGGCACCCCGATCATCAAGGATCTGTCACTGACGGTCGAGCCGGGCCAGATGGTCGCCATCATCGGCCCGACCGGCGCGGGCAAGACGACCCTCGTCAACCTCCTCATGCGCTTCTACGAACTCGATTCGGGCGCGATCTATCTCGACGGTGCGAACATCGCCCGTCTCGACACCGACGTTCTGCGCTCCCACATCGGCATGGTCCTCCAGGACACGTGGCTCTTCGACGGGACGATCGAGCAGAACATCGCCTTCGGCGCGGAGGACGCCGACCATGACGCGGTGGTCGCCGCCGCGAGGGCCACGGCCGTGGATCGTCTGATCCGTCAGCTCCCCAGGGGCTATAAGACCCGCGTGTCCGACGAGGGAGACACCATCTCCCAGGGCGAGCGCCAGCTGCTCACCATCGCCAGGGCCTTCGCCTCCGATCCGGACATCCTCATCCTCGATGAGGCCACCTCATCGGTCGACACCCGGACGGAGGTGCTCGTCCAGCGCGCGATGGAGAGCCTCAGGCAGGGGCGGACGGCCTTCGTCATCGCCCACCGGCTCTCCACGATCCGCGACGCCGACCTCATCCTCGTGATGGAGCAGGGGGACGTCGTCGAGATGGGGCGCCATGAGGACCTCCTCGCCGCCGACGGCGCCTACGCGCGCCTCTACAACGCGCAGTTCGCCGCTCCGCTCGGTGGTGCCAGCCCCGACGAGCGGTGACCCCGAGGCGACAAGTCGGACAGCACCCCGAGGACCGGTGGCGACAAGTCGGACGGCACTTCGCGGGCCTATGACAACAAGTCGGACAACACTTCGCGGCCTTATGACAACAAGTCGGACAACACTTCGCGGCCCTATGACAACAAGTCGGACCCGGCTCTCCGGGCAGGTGCCACCAACCCGCTCATTCCGGCGTCGAAACGGGCAGGAGGGGCACGATCAGGCCCTGAGCCTCCGACTTGTCGCCACACCCGACAACGGCCATGTCCGACTTGTCGCCACACCCCGCAACCCCCACCTCCGACTTGTCGCCACACCCTGCAACCCCCACCTCCGACTTGTCGCCACGAACCTCGCCTAGAGTCGGAGCATGAGCACCGTGCGCATCCCGAACGCCGTCCTCCCCACCGGCGCGCCGATCCCGGTTTTCGGCTTCGGCACCTACAAGGTGACGAACGGCGTCTACGAGACCGTCTCCAGCGCCCTCGCCCTCGGCTACCGGCATATCGATACGGCCCAGATGTACGGGAACGAGGCGGAAGTGGGACGGGCCATCGCCGATTCGGGCGTGCGCCGCGAGGAGCTCTTCATCACCTCGAAGCTCGACAACGGCAACCACGAACCCGCCGCCGCACGCGCCTCATTCGAGAAGACCCTGGCCGATCTGCGCACCGACTACGTGGACCTCTTCCTCATCCACTGGCCCCTGCCGAGCCTGTACGGCGGGGATGTGGCCCTTCCCTGGCCCGTGCTCGAAGAGTTCCACGCCCAGGGCCGCGCCCGCGCGATCGGCCTGTCGAACTACACGATCGAGCACATCCAGAGGGTCCTGGACGTTGCGGAAGTCGCACCCCACGTCCTCCAGGTCGAAGCGCACCCCTTCTTCCCGAACAACGAGGTGCGCGACTTCGCTCGCGCGCACGGCATGTCGACGCAGGCGTGGTCGCCATTGGCCAGGGGACGCGCGGCGAAGGACCCCGCACTGGCCCGGATCGCGGCCTTGATCGGAAGGACCGGACCGCAGGTGGCGCTGCGCTGGGCGCTCGAGCGCGGCGACATCGTCTTCCCGAAGTCGGTGACGCCGACGCGACAAGCGGAGAACCTCGACGTCTTCTCCTTCACGCTTCCGGACTCCCTTCGCGCCCGCATCGACGTGCTCGACGAGGGCGAGGCCGGGCGCACCGGATCTCACCCGGACACGATGAATCGCCTCTGAGAAGGCGCGCCGCACCGGCATGTCACCGAGTGGGACGAGGGTGTCCTCACCCGGGTACTCGCGCTACCCTCGGGCCCATGTCTGAAGATCAGCCCCTTGACCGGATGCTCGCCACCCTCGCGCCCGTACCCCAGGGCGAGTACGTGTTCGCCCTCGTCGATGAGGTGCCCGCGGGAACCGATCCCTTCGCAGTGATTCGCGATGAGGACCGGTACACCGTCGTCCTCGAGAAGTCCGAGGCCGAGGCGGCGGGCCTGCCCGTCGACAAGACCTACGCGCACCTGTCCCTCGGCCTCGACGCGGACCTGGATTCGATCGGCGTGACCGCGACGATCGCTCAGGTCCTCTCGGCCCGTTCGATCGTGGCGAACGCGATCGCCTGCACTCGTCACGATCACTTCTTCGTCCAGGCGGATCGGGCGGATGAAGCCGCTCAGCTCCTCGCCGACCTGGGGAAGAACGCGCGCGGCTGGCTGCCTCGGCCCTGAGGCGAGGCGGGCGCGGGCTTCGCGGCGCCCCACCTGGCGTTCAACGGCCACCGGGGTAGACTCGGCCCCATGGCGAAGGAGCTTTCGCGGACCGACCGCGCCATCGTGCGCCTGGCGGACGGCACGGTTAAACAGCAGAACCTCTTGACCGGGACGGAGGTGTGGACGGTTCCGGGTCGCGGAAACCGGCCCCTCTCGGTGCCGGACGCTCAGGCCCGACCGATCGATCACGGACGCGATGGGGGGCACTGCGCCTTCTGCGAGCACCGCTACCTCGAGACCCCGCCGGAGAAGTCCCGCCTCGTCCTCGACGATCACGGCGACTGGCGCGAGCTCTCGGGCCTTCCCGCTGAAGCCCTCTCCGAGACGACCGCCCAATTCCGGCGGATCCCGAATCTCTTCGAGATCGTCTCCTACAACTACTGGCATCTCAACCACGGGCACACCCCCTCGGAGGCCGAGCATCGGCGGATGGCCGAGTACCTCGCCTCCCCCACGGGCTACGACCACATCATGTCGGTCGTGCGCTCGCGCCTCCTCGCCTCGGGCGTCGATGAGGCGCAGATCTCCGCGATGAGCGATTCGCAGATGCTCGGGCACGCGAACGGCTTCTTCTCCGGCGGCCACGACATCATCATCGCGAAACGCCACTACACGGACGGCGCGACCGATGAGTCCCAGCTCGCGGGCTCGGGCACCCTCACCCCTGAAGAGCACTACCGGTACACGGACTTCACCGCCCGATCGATGGAGGACCTCTACGGCCTCGACCCGAACGTCCGCTACGTCGCGACCTTCCAGAATTGGCTCAAACCCGCAGGAGCCTCCTTCGATCATCTGCACAAGCAGCTCGTTGCGATCGACGACCTCGCCGTGCAGACCGAGGCCGAACTCAACCGCTTGCGCTCCCAGCCCGACATCTACGAGGAGATCCTCAGGGTCGCGGCGACGCGCAAGCTCCTCATCGCGCAGAACGAGCACGCGGTCGCGATGGCGGGCTTCGGCCACCGCTTCCCGGGCATCGCGATCTGGCCGCTGCACTCCCCGATCAACCCGTGGGAGGCGAGTGAGGAGCAGATGCGCGGCGTATCCGACATCCTGCACGCCGTGCACGCCGCGACCGGCGCCGACGTGCCCTGCAACGAGGAGTGGTATCACCGGCCTCCGACGGTTCGCACGCCGATGCGGTGGAGGATCCTCCTCAAGTGGAGGATTTCGACCCTGGCCGGTTTCGAGGGCGGGACGCGCATCTACCTCAACACGATCGATCCGTGGACCGTGGTCGACAAGGTCCTTCCCCGGCTGCACGAAATGCGCGAGGCCGGATTGATCGCTCCGATGCGTCTCGGCGCCGAGTGCCGCGTCGATCCGGGGATGCTCGAAGACTGAGGCGCCCGAAGAGCGCGCCGCCGGAAGGCTGAGCCGCTCGAAGGCCTCGGAGCCGGGCGGCTTCGGAGGCGGGTGCGGGCTTCGGAAGCCGCTGGTCGGAAGCGATCAGCTTCCGAGGCGGGTGCGGGACTCGCGGGCCTCGGGCTTCAGCCCGCGGGCGTCCCGCTCCAGATCGCGCGTTGATCCGCGAGCCCCGCCGCATCCATCGGAGTCAGCGGGACGGCGTCCGCCATCGGGGTGAGGAACCAGTGCGCGGGGGTGTTCTCCACGCTCGAGAGGTCGAGGGGGTAGACCTCGCCCGCTTCGGCGAGGGCGTTCTGCCCCTGGCCGCCTTCGAGCCAGGCGAGGAAGGACCGGGCCCCGGAGGGGTTCGTCGCATTCGCGAGCTCGGCGGCGAACAGGTAGCGCTCGACGCAAGTGGCCGGAAGCGGATGGGCTCTCGCTTCAATACCCGGGGTGGACGTGGTGTCCACGATCGTGCTCATCGGCGCCACGAGGAGCGGATGGCGATGAGCAGGCGCGGACTGGGCCGTCTCGTCGGCTTGTTCAAGAGCCGTCCACGACGCCTCCGCCTCATCCGCTGCGCCGATGAACGCGCCGGAGGCCTTCAGAGCGCGAACCCATGCGTCCAGGTCGCCGCTCACGCGCGAAGCCGCCCCGAGGAGGAAGAAGGCGCCGCTCTTCGTCGAGGCGGGGTCGGGCACGGCGAGGAGGAACCCGGTATTCGCATCGCCGAGGCCGTCGAAGCCCTCCGGAATGCGCCTCTGCCCGGCCGAGACCCATCCCGAATCGGCGAGGACGCACACGTCGTCGCGCCCGTAGGGCATTGCGCCCGCGATCGCCCCTCCGACGCCCTCCGGATAGGTGAGTTCGAAGGGGGGCGCTTCGCTCAGCGCGCCGCGGACCGCATCGAGCCCAAGCAGGTCGAGTCCCATGACGAGGTCCGCCCCGACCTCGGCCGCCTCCTCATCCGAGCCGAGCGCCACGGTCCGCGCAGTGAATCCGGTGGCGGTCCGGAACGCGGAAAGCGCTTCCTCCGAGAATTCGACGCCCGGCGCGAGGGCGATGACGACCGTTCCCGAGCCGCGTTCGGGGGCGGGCGCTCCGAGCGCGCCAGGGCCTTTCGATTGCGGCTGCTCCGCGAGCGTCCCGGGCACGATCGGCTTCGCAAAAGGATCGGCTCCGTCGTAGGAGGCCGACACGGAGGGCGTGCACGCTCCGAGCGCCCCGCCGAGGAGGAGGGCCGTCGCGATCGCGAACGGCCTGCGGATCTGGATCATCGGGACTCCTTCGGCGAGGTGTGGAACCTCGCCATTTTACGGCCCGTCCGGGGGCGGCACGAGTGCGCCGAGGCCCCGCCCTAGGGCATGATGGGGGTATCGGCATCTCCGGTGCCCGAATGAACGAGGGGAATCGCAATGGAAGATCTCGGCTGGAAGATCGCGAGCGCGGGGGCTGCGGCAGTCGCAGCGATGGGCGCGAGCAAGATCGCTGAAATCGGATGGCGTCTCGCCACGGGCAATGAGGCTCCTCGCGAGGACGACGACGAGGCGGCGCTCGCCTCACTCGTCATTTTCGCCGCGGCCTCCGCCGCCGTCGTCGCCATCGCTCAGCGGTACGCGCTGCGTTCGGCGAAGAAGTTCTGGGGTCCTTCGCCCTCCGGTCCCAAGAGCTTGGAGGCCTGAGGCCTTTCAGGGCCTCCTCAGGACCCGTTCGCGCGCTTCCGGACCGTCTTCTTCCCGGTTTCAGCCTCTTTCAGGTCATCAGACCAGGAGCGTCCGCCCCGACGCGCTGGCGGGTCGCGTCATCGCAAACGATCCAGGATCGGGAACAGCTCCCTCAGATCGGTTCGCTCGCCGGATGCTTGAACGCGGCCGTCTCCGATCGCGTCCTCCCATCGGATCCGACCGGTCGCGAGCCCGAGCCACACCTGCATGCCGGTCTCCACGACGGCCGGAGGCGTTCCCCTCCGGTGCGTCGTCCCCGGCAGGATCTGGACCGCGCCCGCGGGAGGGACCCGCACTTCGACGGCGCGACCGGGATGCAGGGCTTCGAGTTCCTCAAGAGTGAAGCGAACGGCGGTCAGCAGTGTTCCTCGCGATGCCGACGCGGGATCGCGCCCCCAGGTTTCGACCGCCGCCATGCCCTCCGCGGGGTCGATCCGTCTCTTCGCCATGGGTGACATCATAAGATCCTGAGCCAATCGGGGCTCAATGCGGGACCTCCCCCATATGCGCGAGGAGAATGATGGTGCACAGTAGAGGTGCAGCGGTCCGCGTCGACGAGTGAAGGAGGGACGATGAGCGGTGAAGCTACGGCCGTCGACATGTCGGCGAACACCATCGAAGAGCCGTATGCCCCCTCCCGCACTCTCACCCTTCCCGAACGTCTTCTCACCTCCGGTTCCCTCATCGATTCCCCTCGCATCCCGTGCGCCGAATGGGACCCTGAGGTGCTGCGCGCGCTCGCGGGCGCTGACCGGGTCGGTGAGATCTCCTTGCGCCGCATTGAGATTTTCGATGACATCGACGAATTCGCCCTCGAGCATCCCGATGCGGTCCTCTCGCCGAATTCCTGGGGGCGCGCCCTCGGCCATCGTCTTCGCGACGCCGTGGAACGGCGCTGCTGCCTGTGGCTGGGAACCGCTTCGCCCGAGTCCCTGCCGCGCCTCGAGCGCCTTTTCGGCCCGGGCATCCTCAAAGTCGCCGGCGCCCCCGCGCCCGATGGGCGTCTGCCGCTCGCGCTCAATCCTATGGAGCTGGTGCGCGCCTGGTCGCATGATCGTGCGCGCTCGGCCTTCCTGCGCCGGGTCCTTCACGACGCTGATTCCCTGCGCGCCCCGAGCGCGGTGATCGAGGCCCTCCGTCATGGTGCCGTGGCGATCCGGGAGCGTTCCCGCCTCGCTCGTCTCGCGATCAACCCCCGGGTGATCGCCTACCTCGTGGTCTTCGTCTACTCGTCCCTGCGGGCGCTCCCCGTCGCCCTCGTCCCCGGATTCACGGGCAAGGTCTGGGTGCTCTGGTCGATCGACATCTTCACGGCGGTCCCCTACACCTGGGGCGTCCTCACGATGATCGCGGGCCGGACGCTTCGGATGCGCCTCTTGGGGCTGACGGTGACGATCGTGACCTTCATGGCGCCGTACATCTACTTCTGGCTCCACGGCAAGGACTACCCTCCGGCTGTCATCGTCCTCGTGATCGCGATGATCCTGGGTTCGGTGGGTCTGGAGTTCGCCCGCTGGATGCGCGACCGCGTCGTCGCGGGCCACCTCCGTCGCCCCTGATCGTCGCGTATCGCCGTCGCCCCTGTTGCGCCGTTTTCATCACCGCTGATTCCGCATCGGATCCACGATATTCGGATAGTGCCGCTCCCCCGGGAGAATCCCTCGCAGTGCGCGACCCCTCGCACGCGCGCGTCCGCGCCCTGAGAGTCCCCGGCGAGAGACCCCCGATTCGGGCCGGATGCCTGATCCCGGCCCCGGGCATCCAGTCCCCGCCGGACATCCGTCCCTGCCGGACATTCGTCCCTAGCGGACACCCGCTCTCAAGGCTGATCCCGGCAAGACGCCTGATCCCGGCCTGCGCGAAGCCCTCCCCTCCAGCCCGCGCATGCTTGCGCCCTCGGCGATGATGCCGAGGGCGCAAGCATGCAAACGGGACTCAGGCGCTCAACGCCTCCTCGTCCGTCTTCGCCCGCCAGGTGCGGGCGATCCCCGTCAGGAGGAACCAGGCGGCGGAAACCCAGAAAGCCGCGATCGCCCAGAGCGGACGGGTCGGCACGGCGACGAGCACCGCCACCGACGCGATCCACACGACGGATGCGATGATGTTCCAGAGTCGAAGCTTCTTCACGCGCATCGGATGGGTGAAGTACAGGGGCGCCAGAGTCAGGACCGCGAGACCGATCGTGATCACGATGTTGACGAGGGCCGGAGTCTGCATCACGTACATCGTCACCGCGACGACGTTCCACGCCGCAGGGAAGCCGACGAAATAGGAGTCGGCGGATTTCTCACCCTCATTCGCGTAGCAGAACACCGAGGACACGGTCGCCACGATCATCGCGATCAGGCCGATGGCCTTGGATCCGAAGGGCAGGTAGAGGTACATGAAGAGCGCGGGCAGGAAGGTCCAGGTGAGGTAGTCGACGACGTTGTCGAGGACGGAGCCGTCGAACCAGGGGATGACCTGCTTGACGCAGGTCTTGCGCGCGAGCGTCCCGTCGAGGCCGTCGACGATGAGGGCGACTCCGAGCCAGAGCCACATCATCTGGATGCGCCCCTCGATGAGGGCGACGGCCGCGAGGCTCGCCCATACGAGACCGGACATCGTGAATGCGTGGACCGCCCAGGCGGCGATCACTCGTGAAAGGCGGGGCGCCGACGCCGCGTCCTCGGAGCGGATCTCGGATTGCGCGGGGTCGCCGGGGGTGTGCGTTTCGGGGAGGCTGGGGGGATTCACTGTGTCGTCCTGTTTCGAGGGATCGGTCACTCCTCAGTATCGGCCCTGGAACCGTGAAGCCACAGTATTTGTGAGCATTTCCAGTAGGAATCAGGGTGGTCCCTGAGCTTCAGGGCCGTCTCGTCGGCCGGCGGGCTTCGGCGCTCGCCCGGACTGCCTGCGACATTGCCGAGGGCGGGGCGTTTCCTCATGGAACAGCGGATCGTCGCGGAAACGTGGATTTGGAGGGCCCGGGACTGTTCCTCGTCGAGAGGAGGCGCGCGAGGCCGGATCATCTCGACAGGAATGGGGATGCCCAAATTGCAAGCGCCAACCCCGCAGTCAAAGGGCCAACCCCGCACCTTGTTCCTTACATGCGGACTTAACCCCCAAAAACAGGCCGCCAACCCCGCACTCAAAGGGCCAACCCCGCACCTTGTTCCTTGGATGCGGGATTGCGCTCAGCGTCGAACACCCCGCGGCCCCGCCATCCGGGATGAGCGCCCAGACACGGAACAGCCCCGGACGCGGGTGGTGCCCGCATGGTCATCCAGAC
>NZ_JBNOYB010000122.1:0-11875 GCF_050312375.1 Schaalia sp. | reverse complement strand
CGGGCGGCGAGACGGTGAATCCCGGCGGCGCGCCGATTTGCGGCGCCGCCGGGCCAACGGGCGGCGAGTGCGCGATCGTCCGAGGGGTCCTGATCCGAGCGGGCTCAAACCCGGCGGGCCCTACCGGAACCAGACGATCCTGCCGACGTTCTGATACAAGGCCTTGCGAAGGGATGCGGGGACCAGGCGGTAGCCGCCGCGGACCGCGACGTTGCGCGCCCATCGCAGCGGTCCGATGAGGCCCCGTTCCACGAAGAGGCGCTGAAGCGCCATCTCGGATCGGAACATGGACGCCCCGCCGCGGCGCGTGTAGGCGCCATCGCCGATCCGGTAGAGGACGAGGGGTTCTTGGATGTTGCAGCACGCGGCGCCCCCGGAGACCATGCGCGCGAAGAGCCAGTAGTCCTCCATGCGGTCGACGTGCTCATAGCCTCCGGCCTTCGCGACTGCGCTCTTCGTGTAGACGACGGTCGGATGGTTGAAGGGATCGCGCACGGTGATGGTCTCCCGGATCTCGCGGGCTTCGAGCGGCATGCGCCGCACCAGGCCGGTCTCGGTCTCATCGGACTCGAACTCCGCGATCGCCGAGCCGATGAGTTCGAATCCCTCCTCGATGAGCGGCAGCTGCATGGCGAAACGATGCGGGAACGAGATGTCGTCGGCATCGGCTCGGGCGATGACCTCGTAGGGGCAGGCCTCGAGCCCCTCGTTGAGGGCGTTCGCCAGCCCCCGGTTCTCGGCGATGCGGACGACCTCCACGGGGACTCCCCCGGTGAGATCCTCGCGCAGCCCCGAGCGGCAGTCGGACAGGATCTCGTCGATCCTCGCGTCGACCGGCCCGTCGACGACGACGAGAAGCAGGGAGGCCTTGCGCGTCTGGTCGGCGCCGACCGATCGCAGGGAGCGTTCGAAGTACTCGGGGGCGTCCCCCGCCCACACGGGCAGCAGGACCGCGAACTCGATGGGGCCCTGGGCCCTCCTCGGCGGGATCCGCGTGGCGGCCCCCGCTTCGAGGACCGCCGCCTGGCGGCCGACGGGCGTGTTCCAGAGGACCTCAGCGGTCGGCCGGGGCGTCCTCGACCCCTTGAGGATCCCCTCGCGCAGGTCGCGAAGCCGCTCGCGACGCTGCGGGGACTTCGCGATCATCCGGCCCCAGCGCAAGACTGTGGCCGCGCCGAAGGCGAGGGTGTCCACCGGGTTGAAGGCCCTGGAACGGGTGAAGGCCCAGACCTTGTTGCGCACTTCGTTGACGAAGCGCGGTCCCGGATCGACATCCGTGGAGTTGGCGAAGGCCTTCGTCCGGTGCTCGACTCGGGCCGCATCGACGTAGAGGCCCACGCGTGTGCGCAGCAGGCGCGCCGTATATTCGAAATCGTCGTTCCAGAGGAAGTAATCGGCGACGGGCAGCCCCTCCTCGCGAATCGCGCGCGCATCGATGAGGACCGCGACGAAGGAGGCCGTGCGGATCTGCCGCGCCCCCGCGACTGCCGCGCGCCGACGCAGGAGAGGGTCGATGAGGAAGCGCTCGCGCGGCGTGTTCATGGGGTGCTCGCGACCGTCGATCCAGTCGGCGCGGCAGGCGAGGACCGCCGGCTGACCGGGGTAGTCCCTGTGCGCGCGGCACAGCTCCGCCAGGGCGGTCGGCGAGGGGACGGTGTCGTCGTCCATGAGCCACACGAATTCGGCGCCGCGCGCGATCGCCCGCGCGATTCCGGCGGCGAAACCGCCGGCCCCGCCGATGTTGCGCTCCATCGGCACGACGTCGGTGACGACGCGGTGCCCGCGCGCGACCTGGGCGGACTCGTCCGAGGAGGCGTTATCGACGACGATGACGTCATCGAGTCGCCGTGTCTGGGCCGCGAGCGCGTCGAGCGTGTCGCGCAGCATCGTGGCCCGGTTGAAGGCAACGACGACCGCCGCGATCGAAGCATGGGTCATGCGTTCAGAGTATCCATTCGGGCCGCGGATTCGTCGCACAACGCGGTTTTTCGGACGTGCGCCCCGATTCGCAACCGTTCCGTGATCGCCTCCCTTTCCGGGAGCGCGGGGCCCCTCCCGCGTATAATCGTCGGAGGTTCCGTCGTCGGGAAGGGTCCCTGTTCGCTCCTATGGTTACTCGTGTCCTCCCGCCCCTGGCCTCCTCCCGTTTCGAGGTCGTCGGCGTCTCCTGGGAGCGCGTCCTCCTGCGCATCGACGTCCGCATGGCGCCCCGGGCTCGGGCGCATGACGGGGCTCCGCGCGCTCCGGACGACGAGCTGGACGTGGATCCGGTCGTGGAAGCCGCCCCTGCGGCTTTCGGCCTCCGACGCGAGTGCGACGCCCTCCGCCCCGTCGAAGCGCATCGGGTCGATCCCGATACATGGCGCCTCACGATCAATGTGACGAACTTCGAGCAGCGCAAGCCCCTTCCGGATGCGACGTGGCGGATCGCGGCCTTCGACGGCGAGGGCTGGCACCGCGTCGGATGCGACTTCGCCCTGCTGGGCTCCCTCGACGACGCCTCCCGGCCCTTCCTCCACGATGCGAACCGCCGCGCCTACGTGGTCGAACCGGGGATCGGAGCGCTCGAACCCGAGTTCGTCCTGCGCGTCTTCTCCTTCGTCCGCCCGCCCGCCGGCTCCGCGCTTCGGACGAGGGCGGGGCTCTTCGCCGCCGGGGCCTGGAGGGCCGTGAAGCGCTCCTGCCTCATCGCGGCCTATCGCGCCTCGATCGCGCTCCACCCGGATCGGGGCGGGACGATCCTCTTCGCCTCCGAGGCCCGCCCCGGCCTTCAGGGGAATCTGCGGACGATCCGCGACCGGATGGTCGAGCGGGGCCTCGACGAGCGCTTCGAGTTCCTCTACTCCTTCCGCACCGAGGCGATGTCGGATCGCAAGTCCGCTCTCAGGCTCGCCTGGCTCATGGGATCGGCGGGGACGATCATCGTCGACGACTACTTCGTCCTCCTCGATTCCTTCCCCGTCGACGGGAATCACACGATCATCCAGGCGTGGCACGCCGGATCGGGGTTCAAGGACGTCGGCTATTCGCGCTTCGGGAAGTGGGGGTCGCCGAACCTCACGAACGCCCACCGCCACTACACCTATGCGATCTGCGGATCCGAGCCCCTGCGCGACGTGTACTCCGAGGTCTTCGGGATCGAACGCGGGGCCGTGATCCCGACCGGACTGCCCAGGATCGACGATTTCCTCGATCCGGCGCGGATCGGGGATGCGAAGGCCCTGTTCGCACGGTCCTATCCGGAGGCCGTCGGCAAGCGCGTCCTCCTCCTCGCCCCGACCTTCCGGGGCAGGGGCATGGCCGACGGCTACTACGACTGGGACCGCGTCGACTTCGACGCCCTCTACGAGGCCCTCGGCGAGGACTCCGTCCTCCTCGTCCGCCAGCACCACTTCGTCGTCGATCCCGCTCCGATCCCCGAGGCCCTTCGCGGCAGGATCATCGACGCTTCCGGATTCCCGGATACGAACGACCTTCTCCACTGCGTCGACGTGCTCATCACGGACTACTCCTCGATCATCTACGAGTACTCCCTCCTGGAACGCCCGATGGTCTTCTACGCGTACGATCTGGACATGTATGCGGCGACTCGTGGAATGCACCGCGACTACCGGGCGAGCGCGCCGGGCCCGGTCGCGACCTCCTTCGACGAGTTGCTCGCCCTGATCGCGGATCCCGGGCTCGATGCGGCCAAGGCCCTCGCCTTCCGCGAGGAGAACTTCGATCACGCCGATCGGGGCAATGCCGATCGCTTCATCGACTGGCTGATCCTGGGCGGGATGCCGCAGCGATTCCGGAGCGCTACTCCAGGGGAGGAAGAATGAACGTCGCCTTGATCTTCGCCGGGGGCAGGGGCGTGCGGATGCAGGCGGGCTCCGTGCCCAAGCAGTTCCTGGAGATCTACGGCCGTCCCGTGATCGTGCACACCCTGGAGGCCTTCCAGAATCATCCCGAGATCGATGCGATCCTCGTGGTGATCCTCGACGAGTTCCGCGATGAGCTCCTGCGCCTCATCGACCGCTACGAGCTCGACAAGGTGAAGTGGATCGTCCCGGGCGGCGCGACCGGCCAGGACTCGCGCTACAGGGGATTGCGCGTCCTCGCCGACGCCTGCGACCCCGACTCGATCGTCTTCATCCACGACGGTGTGCGCCCCCTCGTCGACGAGGCGCTCATCAGCGCGAACCTCGAGACCGTGAGGGCTCACGGCACGGCGGTCACCTGCACGAAGACGAATGAGACGGTCGTGCGCGTCGAGGGCGACTCCATCGAGGAGGTCATTCCGCGCGAGCCCCTGTGGACAGCGCAGGCGCCCCAGACCTTCCGCCTCGGCGATGCCGTCGAGGTGTACGAACGGGCGATCGCCGAGGGGATGACCGATACGATCGACACCTGCTTCCTGTTCCGGCACTACGGGATCCCCGTCCGCATGGTCCCCGGCCCGCACACGAACATCAAGGTGACGACGAGTTCGGACTTCTACGTCGCGCGGACCTTCTTCACCCTCCTCGAGGACGAGAGGGCCTTCGGAGCGAAGGCGAGCGAAGGATGAGCGCCCGCCCCGTCGCCGATTCCCCGTTCTTCGCCCGCGATTGCGAGGGGATCGCCCGCACCGATCTGCCCTGGGAGCGCCTGCGCGGCGCGCGCGTCCTCGTCACCGGCGCTTCGGGGATGATCCCGATGCACCTCGTCGGCGCCCTCGCGGCGGCCGATGAGCGGCACGGGCTCGATCTCCGCCTCGATCTGCTCGTTCACAGCGAAGCGCGCGCGAGGGGGAAGCTGGGGTCCCTCCTCGAGCGAGAAGGCGTTCGGCTCATCGAGGGCGACGTCGTGACGGCGGACCTCGAGGGGGCCTCCTACGACCGCGTGTACCACGGGGCCTCCCCGGCCCGACCCGCGCTCCACTCCACGGATCCTGCCGCGACGCTCAAGGCGAACGCCCTGGGCACGCTCAATCTCCTCGATCAGCTCATCAGCGCACCGGGCCGTTTCGTCCTCATGTCCTCCTCGGAGGTGTACGGCGCCCAGCCGGCCGAAGGCCTCATCGCGGAGGACTCCTACGGGCCGCTCGACCCCTATTCCGTGCGCGCCTGCTACTACGAGGGCAAGCGCATCGCCGAGACGAGCGTGGCCGTCTACTCGGCGCAGTACGGCTTCGCCGGCCTCGTCGTCCGCTTCGGGCACATCTACGGCCCGGGAATGGCCCTGGACGACGGGCGAGTGCAGGCGGACTTCGCCGCGGATGTTCACGCCGGCCGCGACATAGTGCTCACGGGCGACGGGACGGCCGTGCGCACCTACACCTATGTGACGGACGCGGTCGCGGGCCTCCTCACGGCCGATCTCCTCGGCGATGCGCCGATCTACAACATCGCCGACCCGCAGGGCGCGGTCACGATCCGCGAACTCGCGGACGCCTTCGTCGCAGCCCGCCCGGAACTCGACCTGAAGGTGCGCTTCGCGAAGGGGAGGCCCCCGAAGGGGGTCAGCATCCAGCGCCGCCTCGGCCTCGATCCGAGCAGGCTCCTCGATCTGGGGTGGAGGCCGCGGGTCCCGCTTCACGAGGGAGTCCGGCGCATGGTGGAGGCCCTCGGCGAATGAGCGGGCGCACCCTCCTCCAGTCGTGGTCCGATCGCGACGGGGCGCCCCGCCATTGGGCGACCCTCTTCCCCGTGTCCCACTGGCGCGAGGTCCTTCCCGGCGACCTCTTCGTCGAAGTCGAAGCCGCCGCTCCCGTCAGGCTCATGGGCCGCAGCCGCGGCAGGACCGTCTGCCTCGCGATCGTGTCCGATGCCGAACCCCTGAGGGTCGCCACCGACGAGGACTGGCTGTGGCTCGAGCCCGAGGGCGAGATGAGAGCCGTCCGCTGGAGCGTCGGGGCCCCGCTCGCCCCGGATCCGATCACGGCGATCGTCCCCACGATCGGCAGGATCGCCGAGACGCGCACGCAGGTGGCGTCCTTCCTCGGATCCGGGCTCATCGACCTCGTCATCGTGATCGACCAGATGGGCGGCATCGCCGAGGACCCGGTGCTCGCCGAGCTCGCCCGGGAGCACCCCGGGCGCCTTCGCCTTGTCGAGCAGGGCAATTTCGGCGGGTCGGGCGGCTACGCCCGCGGGATGATCGAGTCCTTCGCGCGTCCGGGCAACGCCGTCCTCCTCTCCGACGACGACGCGCGCCTGGAGCCGGAGGTCCTGCGACGCATGGCCCTGCACATGGCGTGCGCACGCGCAGCCGGAGTCGACGAGATCCTGGGGACGCCACTCCTCGACACCGAGGATCCGCAGACCCTGAGGATCGGCGCCGAATACGTGCGGGCCCGCGACTTCTTCTGGACGAAGGCCGACTCCCTCTTCACGGCCCGCACGACCGAGGCCGATGCCGAGGGCCTGGCCGACGCCCTCGACCTCATCCACGCGCCGAACTACGCGGGCTGGTGGGGCTGCCTCCTGCCCCCGGGGGCGGTCGCCCGCCTCGGCGCCCCTCTCCCCCTCTTCCTCAAATGGGACGATGCCGAATACGGGCTGCGCGCCCGCGACGCGGGATACCGTTTCACCGTCCTGCCGGGAACGGGCGTCCATCATCCCCGCTGGGACACCACGAAGACGCTCTGGTCGTGGTCGGGGGTCCTCTCCCAGCGCAACCGCCTCGCCGTGGCGGCCGCCCGCGGCGCATCCAGGGGCGTCCTCGCCTCCAGCGTCGCCCACCAGGTCAAGCACATCCTGTCCTTGCAGTACGCGGTCGCCGAGTCGTGGAACGAGGCGGCGAGGGCCGTCGCACGGGACTCCTCGTGGTTCGGCCAGGATCTGCTGAGGGCGCGGGAGTGGGCCGTTCGCGTCTGGGACCGCGCCCAGGGGCGCACGGACGAGCGCGCCCTCGCCCTCGTCCCGGGCACCCCGGTCGAAGCGCCCGCGGACCGGAGGGAGCATCGCCTCCGGGCCGCCGCCTCCGCCCTCGGGAAGATCCTCCCCGGCCGTCGCCCCGCCGCTCCGAGGACGATCCGCGAGGCCGGAGCAGCCGATTACGCCTGGTGGGATTCGCTGGGAGCCGATGCGATCCGCATTCTCGACCATCCCGGAGCCCCCCTCGTCCTCGATCCGGCCAGGGCGCGTCGTCTCCTCGTGAGGACCGTGACGGATCACGCAAGGCTCGCCCTCTCGTGGCGGCGCCGCTCCTGGGAGTACGCTTCGAGGGCGCGCAGCGGGTCCGAGTGGGAGACCTGGGCGGCACTTCTGGGGATCACGATCCCCGTCCGGGATGACGAAGAGCGCGCGGGCTCGGCTCCGCGCGGGGAGGCGCGTGCATGAACAGCGGGCATTCGAGCGGAGGGCGGGTCTGCCTCGTCCTGCGCGCGAGGGCGATCTGGAACGACCGAAGAGTGCTGGGCCTCCTCGTCCGCCGGGATCTCAAAGTCCGCTACGCCGATTCCGTCCTCGGCTACGTGTGGTCGGTCCTCGACCCGCTCGCCATGGGCCTCATCTACTGGTTCGTCTTCACGATCATCTTCAAGCGCAGCGTCGGAGAGGAGCCCTACATCGTCTTCCTCCTGACGGCCCTCCTGCCTTGGCTCTGGTTCCAGATCGGCCTGCCCGAGGGGACGCGGGCCATCACCTCGCAGGAGAAGCTCGTCCGCTCCACCGCGGTTCCGCGCGAGATCTGGGTCCTGCGCTCCGTCTTCGCCCGCGGCATCGAATTCCTCTTCTCCGTGCCGGTCCTGCTCCTCTTCCTGCTCATCTACCGGCCGCCGCTCAATGCGAACCTGTGGTTGTTCCCGGTGGCGATCCTCCTGCAGCTCATGCTCCTGACCGGATTGTCCTTCTTCTTCGCGCCCCTCATGGTCATGCTCAAGGACATCGATCCCCTCGTCCGTTTGGCGCTGCGCTTCCTCTTCTACGCCTCGCCGACGATCTACGGCCTCGGCGACGTCTTCGGCAACGACCGGATGCCCCGGATCATCCAGGACCTCTACCTGCTCAACCCGCTCGGCGGGATCCTCTCGGCCTTCAGGGCCGGGATCTTCGCCCAGGAGCTCTACTGGCCCGCGATCGCCTCTTCGGCGATCATCTGCACGCTCACCCTCGTGAGCGGCTACGCCTTCTTCGCGAGGTCCGAACGGGCCTTCCTCAAGGAGATCTGAATGGCACCGATCATCTCCGTGTCCGAGGTCGGCTTGAAGTTCAACAAGGGTCGGCGCTCGCAATCGCTGCGCGAACGCCTCCTGTGGCGCCCCTCGTCGGTGCCCGGGGCGCGGGAGTTCTGGGCCCTGCGCGACGTGTCCTTCACCGTGGAACCGGGGGAGGCCATCGGCGTGGTCGGCCGCAACGGTTCGGGCAAGTCCACGCTGCTCAAGCTCGTTGCGGGCGTCATGATCCCCGACGAGGGCAGGATCGAGGTGCGCGAGGCGACCGCGCCGCTCATCGAGATCACCGGGGGCTTCGTCCCCGAGCTCACCGGGAGGGAGAACATCTCCTTGTCCGCGGGCCTGCACGGGATGAGCCCGAAGGAGATCGCGGAGCGATTCGACGAGATCGTCGAGTTCTCCGGCGTCGGGGAGTTCCTCGACACGCCCTTCCGCCACTACTCCTCGGGGATGAAGGTCCGTCTCGCCTTCTCCGTGATCTCGAGCCTGGACGCGCCGATCCTCATGGTCGATGAGGTCCTGGCCGTCGGCGACCAGGCCTTCAAGGACAAGTGCTACGCGCGGATCCAGGAGCGCCTCGATCAGGGCTGCACCCTCTTCCTCGTCTCCCACTCGGCGAAGGACCTCAAGCGCTTCTGCACGCGGGGCCTGTACCTCAAGGGCGGGAGCCTCGTTCACGACGGCCCGATCACCGAGGTGATGGCCCGATACGAGGGCGACACCCTGGACAGGGGGAAGTGAGCGGACCGCCCTCGCCGCCCGTGATCGCCTTCTCGGCGCCCTTCGCGGGCAGTCGGTCGCCGCGTCGAGCGTTTGCCGATCCGGCTCCTCGCGATCTGCGGCGTCATCGGCGCTTGCGCGAGGGCAGCGGGCACGGAGGCGCTAGCGTGAGGGCATGAACACCGCGCCGTACAACGACGATCTTCGGCTCGCCCACGTCCTGGCGGACCAGGCCGACAGCATCTCCCTCGCGCGCTTCGGCGCATCGGACCTCGTGGTGGAGGCGAAACCGGATCTCACGCCCGTGACCGACGCCGATCGCGCGGTCGAGGACGCCTTGCGCAGGCAGTTGTCGCACGCGCGCTCGCGGGACGCGATCCTCGGTGAGGAGCGCGGCGTTTCGGGGCGCTCCTCGCGCCAGTGGATCATCGATCCGATCGACGCCACCAAGAACTTCGTCCGCGGGGTTCCGGTCTGGGCGACGCTCATCGCCCTGGTGGAGAACGGGGAAGTCGTCGTCGGAGTCGTCTCGGCTCCGGCGCTCAAACGCCGCTGGTGGGCGGCGAAGGGGCAGGGCGCCTGGACGGGCACCTCCCTGTTCACGGGCAGGCGCATCTCGGTCTCCGGCGTCGCGAGGGTCGAGGACGCCTCGCTCTCCTACTCCTCCCTCGACGGGTGGCTGCACGCCGATCGCGGATCGGAGTTCCTCAGGCTCCAGTCGGCGTTCTGGCGGACTCGCGCCTACGGGGATTTCTGGTCCTACATGCTGGTCGCCGAGGGCGCGGTCGATTGCGCGATGGAGCCCGAGCTCGAGGTGTACGACATGGCCGCGCTCGTCCCCATCGTCGTCGAGGCCGGCGGGCGCTTCACGTCCTTGGACGGCCAGGACGGCCCCTGGGGCGGATGCGCGCTGGCGACGAACGGCCTCGTGCACGATGAGGTGCTCGCGGCCCTCGATTGGCCCTCGCGCGAGCGCGCGGAGGACTGAGCGCGCTGCAGCCGGGCCGGCGCGTGCGCGGTGCGGCAAATGCCCATGGCTTGGGCGACACTTGGGGCATGCGGATTCTCCACACTTCGGATTGGCACATCGGTCGGACCCTCCACGGCGCCGACCTCGCCCGATCCGTTGACGCCTTCTTCGCCCAGCTGCTCGAAGCCGTCGAGGAGCGCGCGGTCGACCTCGTGCTCATCAGCGGCGATCTCTTCGATCGCGCGGTCCCTCCCGTGGAGGCGATCTCGCAGACGAACGCCCTTCTCGAGCGCCTCACCGGGCGCGCCAGGGTCATCATCACCTCGGGGAATCATGACGGCCCGGCCAGGCTCGGGCTCTTCGCGAAGCTATTGTCGGATCGTCTCGTCGTCGTGACCGACCCCGAGACGATCGGCACGGCGGTCGAATGCGGGGACCCGGACGACGGCTGCCTCGTCTACCCGATCCCCTATCTCGAACCCGATCTGGTCCGCCATGTCCTGGCCGATCCTCCGTCCTCGGAATCGGAGCGGCCCGATCCGCTCCCGCGCTCCCACGAGGCGGTCGTGTCCGCGGCCCTGCGCAGGGTCCGATGCGATCTCGTGCGGCGTCGCGGCCTCGGCGATGCCCGGCCCGCGGTCCTCATGGTCCACGCATTCCTCACCGGGGGGACCGCTTCGGATTCCGAGCGCGACATCGAGGTCGGCGGGGCATGCGCGGTCCCCGCGGCCGTCTTCGACGCCCTCGGCGGCGAGGAGCCCGTCGACCTCGGGGTCGTCTACGTCGCGGCGGGTCACCTGCATCGTCCTCAGGAGATCCGCGGGGCCTCCATGCCGATCCGCTTCTCCGGCTCGCCGATCGCCTATTCGTTCTCGGAGGCGGGCGCGGACAAGTCGATGGTCCTCATCGACACGGGCTCCGCGCCCGTGACCCCCGAGCTCATCGCCCTTCGCGCGCATCGCCCGGTCGTCCGCCTCCAAGGATTCATGGACGACCTCCTCGCCTCCCCCGATCCTCAAGCGCCTCGCGCCTACTGCTCGATCAGCGTGCTCGACGCCGCCCGGCCGGAGAACATGATCGCGCGTCTGCGCGAGGTGTACCCCCATGCGCTCGTCATCCAGCACCTCGGCTCCGCCGACCCCCAGAGCGCCCCCCGAGCCGCTCGCAGCGACCGGGAGCCCTCCGAGGTCGCCTCCGAGTTCTTCGCGACGGTCGGCGGGCGTGCGCTCAACGATGAAGAGGCCGCCGTTCTCGACGGCATGTGGGCCCGCATCCGCATCGGGAGGACCAAGTGAAGCTCCACCGCCTCGCCTTCACCGCTATCGGCCCCTTCGCCGGCACTGAAGTCATCGATTTCACCGCTTTCGACGATTCGGGCCTCTTCCTCCTGGAAGGGCCCACGGGGGCCGGCAAGTCGACGCTCATCGATGCGATCACCTTCGCCCTGTACGGCGACGTCGCGCGTCTGAAGGATTCCTCCAAGGACCGGCTGCGCTCCGATCTCGCGGCGCCCGGCGTGCACTCCGAGGTCGATCTCGTCTTCGAGGTCTCCTCGGGGATCTATCAGGTCCGCCGCTTCCCCTCCTACATTCCGAAGGGCCGCAAGAGCCCCAGGAATGAGCCCGTGACCCTCGTCAGGGTCGTGGAGGATCCGGATGCGCAGGACGGCTTCCGCACGGTCGGGGCCGTCGAGCGCGGCGCGCGCCAGGTGGACCCCGCGATTCGCGACCTCGTCGGCTTGAGCAAGGAGCAGTTCCTCCAGACGGTGGTCCTCCCCCAGGGGAAGTTCGCCGAATTCTTGACGGCCTCCTCGAAGGACCGTGAAGCGGTGCTCTCCGATATCTTCGACACGCGCATCTACAGGGAGTTGCAGCGCGATCTCGTCGCCGCCGGAAGCGATTCGAAGGCCCTGGTCGCCGATGCGGAAGCGCGCTGTCTCAACGCCTTCCTCCACGTGATGTCCCAGGCCGGGGGCGGTGAGGACGATGCGCCCCCTGAGGCCGGCCTCGCCCTCGCCCAGGACGGCGAGCCCTCACGCCGAGTCA
>NZ_JBNOYB010000121.1:0-6724 GCF_050312375.1 Schaalia sp. | reverse complement strand
TCACTCCCCGGGACGGAGCGATGCGCGCGGAGATGCCGGCGAGGACGGTCTCGAGCTCGAAGGCGAACTGCGCGTCGACATCACCGCCCTCGACGATCCCCAGCCCCTCGACCTTTCCGCCCGCGAGCTCCTCAAGCAGGGGGAAGGCGCCGGGCACTTCGTCGAGCACGCCGAAAAGGCGCGAACCGGGGCCCTCCGGGAGGGGCCGCGTCCCATGCGGGTCCTCGCCCGATCGCCGCATCGCATCCGCCCTGCCCGCGTGCACGGCCGTATGCGCGACGAGACTGAGCGTGCGAACCGCGTCGCTCAACCCCAAGCCCTCATCGACGAGGGTCCGCAGGATCCGTTCGACGGGCTCGATGAACGCGAGGGCGCTCGAGGAGTCGAACTCCAGATGCGGGGCGAGCGGTCCGATCGATGCGATCGAGGCGCGCATGGCCAGCGCGAAGCGCCGAAGGGCCTCCTCCCAGTTCACAGGGGCCTCGCCCTCGACGAAGGCCCTGGCGGCGAGCCGGGCGCGGTCGAGCGCGACCAGGCGGAGGAAGTCCCTGCGTCCGCCGACGTGGTAATTGAGGGCCGTCGGATCGACCTGGAGGATCTGCGCAACGGCCTGCATCGTGACCTTCTCGGGCGGAAGGGCGCGCGCGGCTTCGATGATCTTGTCACGGTCGATCCGAGGCGGGCGCCCTTTGCAGGGTGAGGAGTCCTCCGTCTTCCGTTTCTTCGACGCTGACATGTTCCCCGATCCGTACGCCTGCTCGATCCGTACCGCGGCCTCCCATTCTATCCGCCTTTCTCAGGCTCCTGAGGAATCCTGTGAGGGATCGGGCAAGCACTCTCACACCCCCTCGCGCCTCATGCGGACTCCTGACGGCCCTCGTCCGTCGTATCCTGGCCTTCATGGCCGTCACCCCCGCCCCCAGAGCCCGCGTCATCATCCTCGCCGGACCCTCCGGCTCCGGGAAGACCTCACTGTCGACGCGAACGGGGATACGCGCGGTCTCCCTCGATCACTTCTACAGGGACGACACGGAGGACGGGATGCCCCGCTTCCCCACGGGCCTCATCGATTGGGACGACCCGGCCTCGTGGAACCACGACGAGGCCCGGGACGCGCTCATCGAGCTGTGCCGAGCGGGCTCGGCCCAGATCCCCGTCTACGACATCCCGACGAACAGGCGGACGGCGGTCCAGACCCTGTGCCTCGACGAGGCCGAGACCGTCTTCATCGCCGAAGGAGTCTTCGCCGCCTCCCTCGTCGATGATCTCCGGGAAGCCGGAGTGCTGGCCGACGCCCTCTGCATCGCTCGCTCCCCCCTGCGCAACATGTGGTACCGCTTCCTCCGCGATCTCGGCGAAGGCAGGAAGGCGCCGCACGTCCTCGTCCTGCGCGGGATGCACCTGGCCAGGAAGGAGCCGGCGATGGTCCGGGGGTGGATCCGCCAGGGCTGCCGCCCCGTGACGAGCCTCGGCGAGGCCGAGAGCGCCCTGCTCCTCACGACCGCGAGGAATGCGAGCGCGAGGAGCTAGGTGTATTGGCCGGAACCCAGCAGCGGAAGCCCCCCTACTCCTCAAACATGCACCTCTGAAGCACGAAATCATAGTCGTAGGAGGATAAGAGGCGGGAGAGCCTTCCTGGCGCTGAATGCTTTCATAAGTCGTTTCACCAGCAAGGCCCCCTCAGTCACGTGTCCGGGTCACGTTCCTCCAATTTCGGTGCCCGAACTGTGCATCTAAGCGAGAAATGCCACCGCCGCTGGCTCAGCGGCTATCACCCTCCCTTTCTTCGCTTTCACCTCGGCGACCTGTTTGCGCTTGGAGAAGACGACGGGCGTGATCGGATTGCGTCCAGAGGCGCGCACAGCTGCGGCATCGAATCGGATAATGGGCTGACCGAGCATAACCTCAGTGCCCTCGGGAACGAGGGACTCGAATCCTGCGCCGCCAAGTTCGACAGTATCGAGACCGATATGCACGAGCACCTCCAGCCCACCTTCAGTGACAAGGGCAAAGGCGTGCAGAGTTCGGAACACCCGAATCAGTCTGCCCTTCACTGGGCTGCAGACATCCACTCCCGCAGCATCCGGCTCCGGAATCACTGCAAGTCCGGGGCCAAGCATCCCCGATGAGAAAACGGGGTCCGGGACTTCACCGATCTCCACAACCTCGCCGACGAAGGGAGCGGCGATCTGGACCTTTTTCCTCCCAAAAGCGAACACGACGAATCCTCCCCGACCTCAGATCGACTGCTCGCCCTTGAGCTCAGCGGCACTCGAAGCGAGCAGGGCGGCCACCTCGTCGTACACGAATTGGACCTGCGGCCCAATAATGACCTGAACCGACTTTTGCGACGGACGGATCACACCGGGGACTCCTGCTTTCTTGATCTGCGATTCTTTGACCGCGAGATGATCCGCGACAGCGACGCGCAGACGGGTCGCGCAGTAGTCGATGGACACGATGTTCGCCGCCCCGCCCAGGCCCTCGAGAATCTGCTGCGCCGCCCGGGACGGAGCCAAAACCCTCGCCGTGTCCACATCCGTATCATCCTCATCATCGCGTCCGGGAGTCTTGAGCTTGAGGATCGGAATGAGGAAGTAGAAGACGATGAAATAGATAACGGCCCATACAATGCCCTGGAGGAGCAGCATGTACCACTTGTGCGCGATCGGGTTCTGCGTGGAGAGGAACATGTCGACGAAGCCCGCGGAGAATCCAAAACCGGCAGTCCAATGCATCGCCGCTGCTACTGCCACCGCAATACCCGTGAGAAGCGCGTGAAGTATGTAAAGGATCGGGGCAGCGAACATGAAGGAGAATTCGAGGGGTTCGGTCACGCCCGTGAAGAAAGATGCGAGGGCCCCGGCCATCATGAGAGAAGCCACGGTCTTCTTGCGCTTCGAGTCCGCGCGCAGATACATCGCGAGGGCCGCAGCAGGCAAGCCGAACATCATGACGGGGAAGAATCCGGCCTGGTACATACCCACATAGCCGATGACTTCGCAAGACCCCGCGGCGGCATCCCATACACCCGGGCAGGAGGCCGCGTCGGTTGCCGCCGCGGCAGCCTCGATCGTTTTACCACCGCCGAGGAAATCACCGATGTCGTTGATACCAGCGACGTCGAACCAGAAGATCTGGTTGAGGGCGTGGTGCAGACCCGTTGGAATGAGCAAGCGATTGAAGAAGCCGTAGAGGCCCGCGCCGAGAGCACCGTGGCCGACGATCCACTGACCGAAGTGAAAGAGGATCGAGTAGAGAAACGGCCACACCAAGTAGAGGATGCCCGACAGAATCATGGAGAAGAAGGACATCATGATCGGGACGAGGCGGCGGCCTGAGAAGAAGGCGAGGGCATCCGGAAGTTTCGTATTGTGGAAACGGTTGTAGGTCCAGGCGGCAAGAACGCCGACAAGGATGCCGATGAGGACGTTGCCGTTGTTGATCTTGCCCCAGCCGTCGGCGATCCAGGCGAGCTTTTCGGCCCCCTCGAGCGCCTCGAGATCCACACCCCGATAACCCGCTACAGCCTTTTCACTGAGAAGGGCTGTCACCGTGCCGTAGCCGATAAAGCCGCCGAGAGCGGAGGCGCCGTTAGAGTCCTTGGCGAGGCCGAAGGCGATCGCTACAGCGAAGATCCAGCCGAGGTAGTCAAGAATGGCAGCGCCCGCCTTGATGAGGACCGCCGCGAGAATGGAGTTGGCACCCCAACCTTCGGGATCGATCCAGTAGCCGATGCCCATGAGGAGGGCGGCGACGGGCATGACCGCCACCGCACCCATGAGGGCCTTCCCGAGCTTCTGAAGGCTCGTCATGATCGCGTCCATTGATTCTCCTTCGAATCGCGATGTGTCTGTGATCAGGAATGACGCCTGGCGTCTTGACGCCAGCCATGGAGGAAGAGCGCCGTGAAGGCGACTTCACCCGCGACTTGGGCCGCGGGAGTCTGGAAACCCTCGGAGAGGATCTGGACGATCTCCTCAGCGAGGGCGTAGTCGTCCGGCGCGTCGCGTTGGATCGACAGAAGAGCCGCGTTGGCCCGCAGCTCGCCGCCCTTGAGACGGCGCGAGAGGGCGACGATGTGAGAGACAAGTTCAGCGCGGGCGTCCTCGCGAACGGTCGTGCCACGGACGAGCCGGGCGATCACCGTGTCGGTCAGTCCAGCGAGGGCGTTCGCCTGTGAAAGGGGGCGCTTCACCGTTTCGCCAGTCGCGGCGGCACGCAGGTGGAGGGTGATGAAAGCGGCTTCGTCGATAGGGAGCACAATGTCCAGCCTCGCATTGACGTAGCGCAGGAGAATTTCGGCAGCGACGAACTCGCGGGGGAAACGGGCACGGATTTCGGGCAGCAGCGGGTTCTCGATCATCTGTCCCTCAGCGAGCCGTTGGATGGCGAAGGCGAGATGATCGGTGAGGATGACGTAGACGGAGGGGTGGAGGGCGCCGAGCTGTTCCTCCGCGAGCTCGACCCCGCCGGAAACCGCTTCGAGCGTGGCTGAGGGAATGTTCTTGAGAAGGTTGAGATAGTGGGAACGATCCTCCCCTACCGCGATATAGCGTTCCCGGACGGCCTCCTCTGGGATCTCATCACCGGGACGCCGACCGAATCCCAGTCCCTTTCCGACGAGGATGACCGGCGTATCGGAATCAACATCGACCGCCGCGACGGCGTTGTTGTTCAGCGCATGCGTCACACGGTAGGGACACTGCGGCTGGGACAAGCTCTCCTCGGTCACCTGGGGCTCCTCTTTGAGCGATACCACCCGGGTTCACCCGAGTGCTTCCCCGGTGATGCCTGCCGAACAGTGACACCCAGAGACTCCGATCGCTCGCGAGTTTACAGGATGGGATCACAAATCGCCAGGTTTTCCACACGCAAGCGTCTCGCCCGCCGGCTGAGGTGCTCAGGCGAAGCGGAAGACGAGCGGGAAGACGAAGGCGACGATCCCCGCCCAGACGGCGAAAACCGGGAGCGCCGCCGACTGCCAGCGTTCGAGGGCGAGCGGGCCCCTCCCCCGCGCGAGCCTCCCGTAGCCGACGAGGGCGCCGACGAGGTGGATGAGGAGGAGGATGTTGACGCCGAGGGCGGCGAGCTTGTTCGCCGAGGCCCCGTACTCGACGACCCGGCCGCCGAGCGCCCACAGGAGGAGGAGATCGACGACGATCCCCGCGACGATGAGTGCCATCTGCATCCAATCGAGCGCCCGCACCCGCAGCTCCGAGGGGCGCGCCGACACGGTGAAGATGACGATCGCCTCGACGACGATGAGGAGGACGTCGAAGACGATGAGGATCTCGCGATTCGCCTCGATCGGATTGCCCGTGACGGCGATGACGACGAGGAAGCTGAGGAGGGCGATCGTCATCACCGGCGTGAACACGGCCGTGAGGACCGGCGCGACGTTCTCCATCGCCGACTTCTTGAGTTCGACGAGCCACGCGCAGACGAAGAGCGCGCCGACCGCGCAGATCGGGATGAGCCACGAGAGGACGGTGCCGTAGGGGCCGCTCGTCTCAATGCCGATCGCGGCGAAGACCGCGGTGATGAGGGCGATGACGACGCCCCCTCCGAGGGCTGTGAGGACGTAGTAGATCGCGCCCTCGCCGAGGAAGCGGACCCAGTCCATCCACGCCTCGAGGCTCCGCCACCGCGCACCGAGATAGGCGACGCCGACGAGGACGAGGACGAGGACCGGCAGATGGATCATCGTGAGCAAGACCGTCTGGCCGTCGGGGTCGCCCGGATAGGCGATCGCGATGCCCGCCCCCGCCGCGACGGCGACGCCGAGGAGTACGAGCCCGCGGGCCTCACGGCTTCTCGCCGTCGCGGCGAGGTAGACGGCGAGGAGGGTGAGGGGGATGAGGAAGACGGAGCGCATGAGGAGTTCGGTCCGATCCGCGGGCGCGAACTCCGCGAAGAGCCTCGTGAGGACGCCGGCGACGAGGCCGATCCCGAGCGCTGCGGGGAGGTGCCAGGCGGGGCGTTCCGCGTCCTCGTCGAGGCGCCGCCATGCCCGCTCGGGGTGCGCGAGGAGGTATTCGGAGGCGATTTCCTCCCCCGCGCCGAAGCGGTGGTTGACGATGAGGGCCGCTTCGGCGGACGACAGGCCGAGGGCCTGGAGCTCGTCGTATTCCGAACGCAGGTGATCGGCGAGTTCGGCGAGGTCATCGTCCGTCAGGCCGCGGCGTCGGCTCAGCGAATCGATCAGGGGCGCGAGCGCTTCGGGGATGATCGGGGAGCCGCAGCTCGGCTCAGGAGTCTTCATCGTGTCCTTCTTTCCTCGTAGCTGCACGGAGCAGTCCGGTGAGGGTCGCGGCGACGAGGCCGATCGCCTCTGTCCGCTCGTCGAGCTCCCGGCGGCCGAGCTTCGTGAGGGTGTAGTACTTCCTGCGACGCGCGCCTTCGGCACTCACCCAGCGGCTCTCGACGAGGCCCTGGCGCTCGAGACGGTGGAGCAGGGGGTAGAGCATCCCCTCGTTCCAGTCGAGTCCGCCGCCGGAGGCCTCCTTGATGCGCCTGAGGATCGAGTACCCGTATTCCTCCCCCTGCGCGAGCACGCCGAGGACGATGGGCGTGGCGGAGGCGGCGACGAGATCCTTGTCGATGCGCATTCCCCCACCCCTTTCATACCTAGCAGTGCTAGGTATAAGTCTAGGCGCATCACACCGGAATTCAAGACCCCGAAACCGAAACGCGGTGGGGCTCCGGGCGCCGCGCGCCAGCC
>NZ_JBNOYB010000120.1:0-84031 GCF_050312375.1 Schaalia sp. | reverse complement strand
GCCCCGGACGATCAGAATCCGGGGATTCCCGCGGCCTTCCCGGAGGCGATCATGCCGTCGGCTTCGGTCGTGAGGAAGTCGGCGGCGCTCATCTGCCCGGCGACGAGCTGCTGGTAGGCGGCGATGAGATCCGATTCGGGTGCGGGGACGAGCGAGGCGTTGTCGATCGCGAGGGTCGACGCGCCCTTCTCGATGGCGGTGGCGATGTCGGTCATCGCCTTGGGGGCCTTCTCGGGGACGGTGACGTCGGTGAAGTTCGAGATTCCGGGTGCGGCGTCCATGAACTTCTGCGCGACCTCGGGCGAGGCGAGGTAGCTGAGGAAGGCCTTCGCGCCCTCGACGTTGGCGCTCGACTTGGCGATGTGCAGGCCGTCGGCGCCGGACAGGCCGAGCATGGTGCGCCCTTCGGCGCTCGGCAGCGGGAAGAAGCCGATCGAGGTCGCGGCGTCATCGGCCAGTCCGCTCATTTCGCCGATCGCCCAGGAGCCGTTGATGATCATCGCGGCGGAGCCGTCGACGACTGCCTTCAGCGATTCCTCGTAGGTGGCGGTGAGGACGTCCTCGTTGAGGAAGCCCTCCTTCGCCCAGGATTCGAGGGCGTTGTACTGGTCGGTGAGGGCGGGGATCTCGTCCCAGCGCATCTCGTTGGCGTTGAGCTTCGAGATCGCATCGCCGTCGAGGTTCATCAGGGGGTTGACGGAATTGCGGTGCTGGAGGAGGGTCCAGCCGTCCTTGCCCGCGAGGAAGAGCGGCGTCGTCCCCTTGGCCTTGAGGGCCTTCATGGCCTCGGTCATCTCCGTGAGGGAGGTCGGCACCGCGACGCCGGCTTCTTCGAAGACCTTCGTGTTGTAGAAGACGCCGAAGGTCGCGCCGGGCGTGGGCGAGGGGAAGGAGTAGATCTTCCCGTCGGATGCGGTGAGCGAAGCGACGCCGGCTTCGGTGAGGCGCTCGAGGAAGGGCTCGCCGGTCAGGTCGACCATGACGTTGGGGACGTCGAAGAGGGTGTAGGCGCCGGCGAAGATGTCGATGTCGGTTCCTCCGGCGAGGCGGGAACCGACGACCGAGTTGTAGTTCTCGTCGGGGATCGCCTGGAGGGTGACGGGTGATGCGGCATCGGCGTTGTAGGCGTCGACGGCCTCGGTGAGGACGGCGACATTCGCCCAGGACGTGGGGACGACGTAGACGAGGCCTCCGGCGCTCGAAGCGGAGCCGGATTCGGCGGCATCGCCGCCGCCTTGGCAGGCCGTAAGTCCGAGGGCGAGGGCGCCGGCTGCGCCGAACGCGATGGCGGTTCTCAGGGTGTTCATTCGTTCTCCTCGTTGAGTACTGAATCGTGTTGAGGTTTGCAGGGGATCGGGATCGCGATCGGGCTCGCGTTGACGAGGGCGTCGATCGTGGAGGGGGCGCCGAGCAGTCGGGTCTCGATCGCTTCGAGGCCGCGAAGGGCCGCGCCGAGGGCGGGGCCCCAGGAGCGCAGGGCCGCGACTTCGATCGCGAAGGAGGGGCCGGTCGGCAGTTCCTTGTCGAGCGCTGAGATCAGACGGTTGACGAGCATGGGGGAGCGGTGGGCGAGAGGGCCTCCGAGCACGATCTTGTCCGGGTCGATGCTCATGGCGAGGTAGGCGATCTGGGTGGCCGTGAGCGCGCAGAAGCCGTCGACCGACTCGAGGGCGCGCGCGTCGCCCTTTTCGGCGGCGAGGAGCGTTTCCAGGAAGCGGGGCCATGTGGTCCAATCCTCGGGGGCCGGCATCGAGGTCGAGGCGACCATGTTGAGCTCTCCGGCGAGTTCGCGCGCGCCTCGCCGGATGCGCCCGTCGAGGATGATCCCCGCCGCGACGCGGTACCACAGGAGAGCGTGGATCACGTCGAGGGCGTCCTGGGCGCATCCGATGCGGTGTTCGGCGTATGCGGCGGCTTTGAGGTCGTTCTCGAGGATGAGCGGCGCGGGCAGTCGTGAGGCGAAGTCGGAGTCGATGAGCGCGTTGCCGACGGGGAGGCGCCCGAGGCTGCCGCGCTGGTCGACCTGTGCGCCGATGGCCGCGCTGAACAGCGAGACGCGATCCGTCGGGGTGTCGGCTTCGTCGAGGAAGTCGTGCAGTTGCTCGATGAGGAGCCGGCTGCGATCGTCCGGGGCCGGAGGCGCGGGGAGTTCGCTAACCCGCGCCGCGCGCACCGTGCCGGCGAGGTCGACGAGCATGAAGCGGTGCTCGTGGAGGGAGATGTCCATTGCGACGAGGAGGGCGCCGGAGGCGTTGAGGGAGTAGGAGGCCGCTGGGCGCCCTCCCTGGGTCCCGACCCTCGCCTCCTCGCGGGTCGCGATCCCGGCGGTGACGAGGGCGTCGAGGTGGCTCTTGAGGGTCGGGCGCGACAGGCCGGTCGCCTCGGAGAGGAGGTGCAGGGGGAGGGAGGCGCCTTTGCGCAGCTCGGAGACGAGCTTCGCACGATTGGCCGCGCCGAGGTCGGCGAGGCGATCGTTGTGCGGGTTCGACGCTTCCATCGGCGACTCCTTCGTCCCGGTTATGAAAGGCTCTTTCATAACGAGAGCATAGTGTCTTTCCGATGGTTAGTAAAGGCCCTTTCATTACAGCTGTGTAACGGAGCGGGATCGGCGTGCCCGCGAACGGCTTCGCAGCCTACGGAGACGCGGATCCGCATCGATGGAGGAGATCGTGAATCGGGAGGTGCTCATCGGCCGCTTGCGGCCATCACTCCCGCTCCCTTCCTTCAAGCGCGCCGCTGCGCAATGCAATTCGCAGCGCAAGGATCTCGGCGATCAAGGCGGCGCTCGACACCACTGCGAGGGAACGGCTGAGGACATTCACCATCCCCTCATCGGGGCCGAAGAGCCAGACGAGGAAGGAGATTGCGAAGACCGTGAGACTGGCGGCGAGCCCGGAACAGTGCGCAATCTGCCTCCACCGCCAAGTGCGCGGTTCGGGCTCCTGAGCGGAATCCGGCTCCCGAGCGTCTAAGGCTTCGTACTGAATCTCACCTGCGGATTCGATATCCGCATTGGAAGATGCGATCGCGAACAACAACGCCAAGACGAGTGCGAATGACGCGCCCGTGAGAGACATGATGATCGCTCCCGCATTCAGCACTCCCTCAAGGAAGGCGAGCAGTATCGGAATGGAGATGAAAAAGCAGGCCTGAATCGTGAACATCGTGCGGGCGAAGCGAAATGTGCGGCGCACTTGGGCGGCGCCCTTTTCGGGGCTTGCGACGACAAGGCGTGCCATGAATGCGATGAGAGGAACAGTCAATACCGTCATTGCATTTGCGAGCATCGTCGGGTGGTTCAGGCCCGGGCCCCACTGAGCGTAGAGATCCTGCGTGACGGCGCGCAGAACGAACATGAAGCCGATAAGAAAGAGCGTTGATACCGCTGCCAGCGCTTTCAGTACGATCGTTTGAGGCGGCAACGCAAACCCCCTGTCATTGTGTCCCTTAACCCGTGATGCTCGGGTTCACAGTGCAGTAATCGTAATAAAATTCAGTCTTCGGAGCCCAAGGATTCAAACTGTCGGTTGCCCAGGTCGTCCCGACCTGTCCTGCATGCCAGGAATTGTTGTAGTAAAGAGCGTTTGATACCGCTCTTGAAAGGATGGCGCCGGAACGTTTGCGGGTGGCGGCATCGAGGGTGCTTTCCTCCACAGGACAGCGCGCCGGTTGGCGCGCCGTCTCCACCTGCAATAGGCTGAATCGCAAGGAAAGCGCCTGTCGGTGCCCATGATGAAGCGGAGGAACCGTGGCCCGTTTGACCGATGGAGCAGAACTGCTCAAGTGCTCCTTCTGCGGGAAGAGCCAGAAGCAGGTGCGCAAGCTCATCGGCGGTTCCGGCGTATACATCTGCGATGAATGCATCGAGCTGTGCAACGAGATCATCGAAGAGGAACTCGGGGACAAACCCCAGGAGAGCGAAGCGACGCCCCTGCCCAAGCCCCGGGAGATCAACGACTTCCTCGACTCCTGGGTCATCGGGCAGGACCGCGCCAAGCGCGCCCTCTCCGTCGCCGTCTACAACCACTACAAGCGCGTCCGCTCCCGCGAAGCCGGCAACGAGGAGGACATGCTCGGGACGAAATCGAACATCCTCCTCCTCGGCCCGACCGGCACCGGTAAGACGCACCTGGCGCGCTCACTCGCCCGACTCCTCAAGGTCCCCTTCGCGATCGTCGACGCCACTGCGCTGACCGAGGCCGGATACGTCGGCGAAGACGTGGAGAACATCCTCCTTCGCCTCATCCAGGAGGCCGACGGGGACATCAAGAAGGCCGAGCGGGGCATCATCTACGTCGATGAGATCGACAAGATCGGCCGCAAGGGCGAGAACGCCTCGATCACCCGCGATGTCTCCGGCGAGGGCGTCCAGCAGGCGCTCCTGAAGATCATCGAAGGGACCGTCGCCTCGGTCCCCCCGCAGGGCGGGCGCAAGCACCCCCACCAGCAGTTCCTCGAAATCGACACCTCCGGGATCCTCTTCATCGCGGCGGGCGCCTTCGCGGGGATCGAGGACATCGTCAAGGCGCGAATGGGGCGCCGTTCGACGGGATTCGGATCCGACCTGAAGTCCGATGCGGAGATGGGCGATCTCTACGAGTCCGTCACCCCGGAGGACCTCCACAAGTTCGGCATGATCCCGGAGTTCATCGGGCGCCTCCCGATCCTCACCTCGACGAAGGAGCTCACCGAGGAGGATCTCGTGCGCGTCCTCACCGAGCCCACCAATTCCCTCGTGCGCCAGTATCAGCATCTGTTCGATCTGGACGGCATCGACCTCGAATTCACCCACGAAGCCCTGCTCGCGATCGCCGCCCTCGCCAATACGCGGGGAACCGGGGCCCGCGGTCTCGCCTCGATCATGGAGATCACCCTGGCCGACCTCATGTTCGAACTGCCCAGCCGCGACGACGTCGCCCGAGTCGTCATCACGCGCGAATACGTCGCAGGGCAGGGCGACCCGGAACTGTACGCGGAACGCGCCAGCGGCGCACGCAGCGCCTGAACGGGAGGAAGGAGCAGACGATGAGCGCGACTCCCGGTGCCCGGGCGCCCCGTCCCGACGAGGATCTGCCCGTCGAACTCCTTGAAGCGCGCGCGACGATCGACAACATCGACGCGGCCCTCATTCACGTCCTCGCCGAGCGCTTCCGCTGCACGCAGCGCGTCGGGCACATCAAGGCCCGCCACGATCTGCCCCCCGCGGACCCGGCGCGCGAGGCCCGGCAGGTCGCCCGCCTGCGCGCCCTCGCCGAAGAATCGGGCCTCGATCCCGACTTCGCCGAGAAGTTCCTCGCCTTCATGGTCAAGGAAGTGATCCGCCACCACGAGGACATCAAAGCGGGTTACCGGGCGGATTCCTGAACCGGATCGCGAGGCGGACCCCGAGATCGCCCTGGAACCCCGAATTCGACCGAAGGAGCTTGAAACGGTGGCCGACCTCCCCGTCGTGCGCGCTTCACTGTCGGCGCGAGCCCCCTTCCACGCATCTGCGCCATCACCGATCCCGCCGAGCGGGCCCCTTCACGGGGATGGGGCCCGGACCGAGCGGAAGAAGCGGACCCCGGTGCTCGCACTGGCCTGCCTCGTCATCCTCGAACTCGTGGCGAGCACCGCACTGGGGCTGCTCGCCTGGAAGGAGCACCGTCTCAACATCGAGCTCGAACGCGAGATCAGCACCATCGGCGTCGTCGGGGAGAATGCCTGATGCGCCCCCGGATCTGCACGCCCTCGCTCCTGCTCGCCGCCCTCGCCCTGCTCATAGTGCCCCTCCTTGTCGCTTCGGCAGCCTGGCTGACCGCGGAGAAACAACGAGGGCGCGATCTCCACGATCTTCGCGAGGCGAAACTCGAAGAAGCGGCGCGGGAAGAAGCGCGTGTTCGCGCGGAACGGGAAGAGGCTACCTCTCAGATCTGCGCTTCCTTGAGCGCGTACGGATTCGATGACGTCTTCGATCTGGGACGGGCCTACGGGAACGCGGAGGGGGAGGTGCGAGCGATCGCGGATCGCGAGTGCAATGCCGCGTCGCTCATCGCGAAGAACAACGCTCTGCTCGATGCGCTGAGTGAGGGGATCGCCCTCGGCGACTGCGTGATCGAAGGATCTTCGGTGCGCGCAGGGCTCACGGTGCGCAATCCCGTCGACTATCCGATCGACGTCCGCCTGCACGTCGCGATCCTGTCCGGGGATCTGCTCATCGACGAGCAGGTCCTGGTCGAATCGGCAGTGCAAGCGGGTGAAGAACGCGCCGAAGCACTCGCCTTCCAGATCCTCGATCAGGGCGTGACGCACTGCCGCGTCACGCGATTGGCCGCGATCCCGAGCCGGTGAACGCCTGTGCTTGATGCGCGCCCGTCGAAGGACTAGCGTGCTTCGCAAGGATGCCGAGCTGCGCTCGATATCCGGGCCGCCAAGAATCAAATGAGTATCGGGGGGGGGATGACTCGCGTGACGGGTGATCTTCGAAAGGTCTCGACGAGTCTGTGGAAAATGGCTCTTCTCGTCTATGCCGTCTCCTTGGCGTCGAGAACGGTCCTCATGTCGGCCGTCTACGCGCCTGATCTGGAACGTTTCAGCCGGCCACTGGCGACGGTGCTTCAGTTCCTGGTGACGGAGCTGCAGGCGCTGACGCAGCCGATGCTGGTGACGGCGCTCGTCATCGGCGCCCTCGTCTGCCATCCGATTCTCTCGACGAGGGCTCCGGCGGGCGCTGGAACAGACGAGTGACTTGAAGAGGCGGGGCGCACGATACGGTCGGCGCCCCGCTTCGCTTCCATCTGCGCCGCGAAGGCCGGAGCGCCCGGGAAGCGGGCCGGCTCCCGCGGTCCGCCCTCAGTGCCCCGCTTCGACAGGGCCGCCGTACATCTCATCGATTTCGGTGGCGAAGCGCGTGAGGGCCTCTTTGCGCTTCACCTTGAGGGACGGCGTGAGCAGGCCGTTCGCTTCGGTGAAGTCGGTTGCGAGGACGGTGATCTTGCGGATCGACTCGGCGCGCGACACGTGCTCGTTCGCGCGCTCGACCGCCTTGTCGAGGGAGGCGAGCACCTCGATGTTCGTCGCCGCCTGCGCGACCGACATGGTCGGCAGGCCGTGGGCGGACAGCCACGCGGGCAGCATCTCCTCATCCAGGGTGATGAGCGCCGAGATGAAGGGGCGCTGATCGCCGACGACGAGGACCTGGGAGACGAGCGGGTGAGCGCGCAACTCGTTCTCCAAGGACGCGGGCGAGACGTTCTTGCCGCCCGCGGTCACGATGATCTCCTTCGCGCGGCCCGTGATCGAAAGATACCCGTCCCGGTCGAGCGACCCGAGATCGCCCGTGCGGAACCACCCGTCCTCGGTGAAGGCCGCCGCCGTCGCCTCCGGGTCGTTGTGGTATTCGACGAAGACGGAAGGGCCCTTGATGAGGACTTCCCCCTCCTCGGAGATCTTCACCGAAGTCGGCGGCAGCGGGGTGCCCACGGTCGCGATCTTCGCCAGACGCGGGGTGGAGACGGCGACCGGGCCGACGGTCTCCGTGAGCCCGTAGCCCTCAAGCACGGGGATGCCGAGGCCCCGGTAGAAATGCGCGAGCCAGGGGGCCAAAGGCGCTCCGCCGGAGATGATGTAGTCGGCATTCCCGCCGACCAGTTTGAGGATCGTCTGATAGACGAGCCTGTCGGCGAGCGCGCGCTGGGCCTTGAGGGAACGGGATGGGCCCTCGGGGGTGTCGAGGGCCTTCGAATACTCGATCGCCGTGCGCGCCGCCCAGCGGAACACCCGCTTCTTCGCTCCCGCGGAGGCCTTCGCGTCCGCGGAGTTGTAGATCTTCTCCAAGACGCGCGGGACGACGAGGAGGTAGCTCGGCTTGAAGGACGCCAGATCGGGAAGGAGGGATTTGATCGACGGCACGTGGCCGAGGACGCCCTCGCCCGACAGCTGGAAGACTTCGAGGAACCTCGCGAAGACGTGGGCGAGGGGGAGGAAGAGGAGGAGGCGCGACTCCGCGGACATCGCGATCTCCGGCATCCAGGCGTGCGAGTTCACGCACAGCTCGGTGAAGTTGCCGTGCGAGAGCACCGTGCCCTTCGGCCGGCCCGTCGTCCCCGAGGTGTAGACGATCGTCGCGATCGACGAGGTCGAAAGCCCGTTCGTCCGCGACGCGACTTCCGTGCGGGGCACGGCGCTGCCCTCGGCGACGATCGTGGCGAGCGCATCGGAATCGAGCGAGAGGACCCGCAGGCCGTCCCGACCGGCCCGTTGAGCGGCCGCCCGGACGAGCTCGGCCATCGTCACCGTCTCCGTCACGACGAAGTCGACGGCGGCGTCGGTGAGCACGAATGCGATCTGCTCGATCGAACTCGTCTCGTAGATCGGCACGGGCACGAGGCCTGCGGTCCAGCTCGCGTAGTCGAGGAGAGTCCACTCGTAGCGGGTGCGCGACATGATCGCGAGGCGGGCGCCCGGCTCGAGCCCGAGTCCGATGAGACCGGCGGCCACCTGCTGGACCTCCTCGTAGAAGGCCCGGGCCGAGATCGGGCGCCACGTGTCGGCGACGGGCTGCTTGCGCAGGATGAGCGGGCGGCGCGCCGAGCGCTTCACACGATCCTCGAGGAGACGAGGGATCGTCAGCGACTCGTCGATCCTCACGAGGACGGGGGCATGCCATTCCAAGGCCTTCGTCGCACCGCCCGAATCGATCGTCTCAGCGCCCTCGTCGATCGCGGCGCCGTCGGGCATGGCGTCGGTGATCGAAGGTGCGGCCGCCGGATCCTCAGCGCGGGACTCGTCCATCGTCGTTCCAATCCTTCGGGGGCAATCGCCCTTCACTTTAGACTTCGAGCGCCGAGGACGGCAGCGGCGACCGGCCGCGAGGAGCGCGAATGTCGTCTTCGCGACAGCCGAGCCGAAACGATCGGGACCCGCGGGACAAGGGCTACCCGGGAGCGAGCGAAGAAAGCGGGGCACCGGTCGGCACCGGTGCCCCGCGGACGGGTTCCAGGGGAGGATCAGCCCTTCTTCTTCGCCGGAGCCTCACCCAGCTCGAAGGAGGCGACGCGCGCGCCGATCTCGGGATCCGCCTCGCCCGACAGGGCGAGGAGATCGAAGGGGCCTTCGATCTTGGACGCCGCGGCGAGATCCGCGCGCACGGACTCGAGGGCGGCGAGCGAATCGGCGGGGGCCTCGAGCCTCACCGCGAGGAAGGGCGTGCGGGGGGAGACCTTCGCCTCGGACTTCACGCGGCGCAGGGCGATGAGGGTCGCCGAAGCCGTTGACAGGACCGCCGGGTCGCCGCCGACCGACTCGAGGGGGGCCGCGGTCGGCCACGCGGAACGGTGGATCGAGCCCGTCCGGTACCAGCTCCACACCTCCTCGGTGACGTAGGGGAGGTAGGGGGCGAGCAGACGGATGACATTGTCGATGACGAGCGCGAGCGCCGCCCTCGCGGAGGCAGCCTCGTCCTCGGACCACTTGCCGTCGCGGTTGTAGGCGCGCTCCTTGACCAGCTCGAGGTAGTCGTCGCAGAAGGTCCAGAAGAAGGACTCGGTGACCTCGAGCGCGCGCGAATGATCGTAGGAGGCGAGGGCCTGCGAGGCCGCCTCGATGACGCGCCGGAGCTCGGCGATGACGGAACGATCGAGGTCCGCCGTGACGCGGGCGGGATCGAGGTCGAGATCCGCGCCCTCGCCGCCCATGGTGAGGGCGAACTTCGAGGCGTTGAGGACCTTGATCGCCAGCCTGCGGCCGATCTTCATCTGCTGCTCGTCGAAGGTCGCATCCAGGCCCAGGCGCGCCGAGGCCGCCCAGTAGCGGACCGCGTCCGAACCGTACTTCTCGAGCAGGCCCATCGGCGTGACGACATTGCCCTTCGACTTCGACATCTTCTTGTGATCCGGATCGAGGATCCAGCCGGAGATGCCCGCGTGCTTCCAGGGCAGCGCGCCGAACTCGAGGTTCGCCCGCACGACGGTCGAGAACAGCCAGGTGCGGATGATGTCCTGGCCCTGAGGGCGCAGATCCATCGGATAGGTGCGCGAGAAGAGGTCCTCGTCGACGAGCCAGCCGCAGGCGAGCTCGGGCGACAGGGACGAGGTCGCCCAGGTGTCCATGATGTCGAGCTCCCCGACGAAGCCGCCGGCCTGCCCGCGCTGCTCCTCCGTGTAGCCCTCGGGCACGTCGCTCGAAGGATCCACGGGCAGCGCCTCGAAGGAGGGCGTGATGACCTTCGAGTAGTCGACTTCGCCGTTCGCATCGACCTCGTACCACAGCGGGAAGGGGACGCCGAAGAAGCGCTGGCGCGAGACGAGCCAATCGTTGTTCAGGCCCGTCACCCAGTTCTCGTAGCGCACGCGCATGAAGTCCGGATGGAACTCGAGGTCGCGGCCGCGCCCGACGAGCTCGGCGTTGAGGTCCGCCCCGGAAGCGGGGTTCGTCCAGGCCTTGCCGCCATTGCGGATGTACCACTGGCGCGAAGTGACGATCTCGAGCGGCTTGTCGCCCTTCTCGAAGAAGTTCGTCTGACGGACGGTCTTGACCGGCTCACCGCTCATCTCGCCCGACTCGCGGAGCATCTCGACGAGGGCCTCGCGGGCCGAGTGGGTCGTCTTGCCCGCGATCGCCTCGAAGGCGGCGACGCCGGCGGGGGTCGTGATCCACTCGGGCACATCGGCCTGGATGCGCCCGTCCTTGCGCAGGATCGCGCGCAGGGGAAGGCCGAGGTCGCGCCACCAATCGATATCGGTCGTGTCGCCGAAGGTGCAGCACATCGCGATGCCGGCCCCCTTGTCCATCTCGGCGGCCGGATGGGCGAGGACCGGGACCTCGACGCCGAAGACCGGCGATGCGACGGTCGTGCCGAAGAGCGGCTTGTAGCGCTCGTCATCGGGATGGGCGACGAGGGCGACGCAGGCACCGAGCAGCTCCGGACGAGTCGTCTCGATGTAGACGTCGACGCCGTTCTCGATCGGCGCCCCGGCCTCGGCGGCCGTCGCCGCTGCCGCCGGATCGGTGATGTGGAAGGCGAGGCGGTGGTAGAAGCCCGGGTATTCGCGCGACTCGAGCTCGGCCTGTGCGACCGCCGTCTGGAAGGTGATGTCCCACAGGCCGGGCGCCTCGGACTGGTAGGCCTCGCCGCGCTCGAGGTTCTTGAGGAAGGCGGCCTGGGCGATCTTCCGCGCCTTCGCGCCGATGGTCTGGTAGTTCTGCGTCCAGTCGACGGAAAGACCGAGGTAGCGCCAGAGCGCTTCGAACTGGGCCTCGTCCTCGACCGTGAGGCGCTCGCACAGCTCCACGAAGTTCTTGCGCGAGATCGGGAGTTGATCGCGCGCCTTGATCGACTTGCCCTCACCGCCCTCGTGCGGCGGGGTGAAATCTTCGACGTAGGGCAGGGTCGGGTCGACGCGCACACCGTAGTAGTTCTGGACGCGGCGCTCGGTCGGCAGGCCGTTGTCGTCCCAGCCCATCGGGTAGAACACGGCCTTGCCCGTCATGCGCTGGTAGCGCGCCACGACGTCGGTGTGCGTGTAGGAGAAGACGTGGCCGACGTGCAGGGAACCCGAAACGGTCGGCGGAGGCGTGTCGATCGAGTAGACCTCCTCGCGGACGGCGCTCCGGTCGAAGGCGTAGGTGCCCTCCTTCTCCCAGAGCTCCCCCCACTTGGCCTCCAGGCCCTCGGCGCCGACGCGGTCGGGCGCATTCGGGGCGGGAACGCGGGTCGGGGTGGTGTCGGGACGCTCGCCCATGTGTGTTGTCTCCATCCGAGTCGTGGACATGTACCCGCCCAGCGTAGTCACCGCGCGCCCCGGCGACAAAGACGGCGCTTGCGGCCGCCCGGGCCGGTCGCCTGCGCGGCCCCGTGCCGGGATCAGAGGACCATCGCGGCGATCCACCCGCCGATGAGCAGCGGGATGTTGTAGTGGAGGAAGGTCGGGATCACGGTGTCGCGCATGTGGTCGTGCTGGCCGTCCACGTTCAGCCCGGTGGTCGGCCCGAGCGTCGAATCCGAAGCGGGCGAGCCGGCATCGCCGAGCGCGCCGGCGGTGCCGATGAGGGCGACGGTCGCCATCGGCGAGAAGCCGAGCGCCGCGCACAGGGGCACGTAGATCGCCGAGATGATCGGGAGGGTGGAGAAGGACGAGCCGATGCCCATCGTGATGATGAGGCCGACGACGAGCATCGCGAAGGCGGCGAGGAGCTTCGAACCGGAGAAGAGGCTCGCCGTGTCCTTGACGAGCGGCTCGATCGCGCCCGAGGCGTTGAGGACCGAGGCGTAGCCCTGAGCGGAGATCATGATGAGGCCGATGAGGGACATCATCTTCATGCCGCCCGAGAAGACGTCATCGGCCTGCTGCCACGGCACCACCCGGAATGCGAGCAGCACCGTGAGGCCGACGACCGCTCCGATGAGCAGGGGGTCCGCGTTCGAGTCGGCGATCGTGAGCCACGTCTGGATGACGAAGCAGATGATGATCGCGGCGAGCGCCGCCCACACCTTCTTCGTGTCGATGCTCTCGATCGGGCGCGTGTACTCCGACGCCGCCGCCCCGTACTCGCGGGGCCCGCGGTAGGAGACGAAGGAGAGGATGAGGCCGACCAGCATGGAGGCGGCGGGGATCGCCATCGCGAGGACCGGATTCACGCCCGTGAGATCCATTCCCGCCTTCTCGATGTTCGCGAAGAGGATGTCGTGGAGGTAGATCCGCCCGAAGCCGATCGGGAGGAACATGTAGGCCGTGACGATGCCGAAGGTGATCGAGGTCGCGATGATGCGCCGGTCGAGCTTGAGTTCGTTGAGGATCCCGAGGATCGGCGGGACGATCAGCGGGATGAAGGCGATGTGGATCGGGATGAGGTTCTGGCTCATCACGCCCATCGCGACGACGCCGCCGATGATTCCCCACTTCGTCGCGCGGCGCACGTGCTCGCCCGTCGATTCGTCGGCCTTCGACATCTTCGAGATCAGCCAGTTCGCGAGGAGCTGGGGCAGCCCCGAATGGGCCACCGCCATCGCGAAGGCGCCGAGCAGCGCGTAGGACAGTGCGATCTTCGCGCCGCCCGCGAGGCCCTCCTGGAATGCGACCATCGTGCCTTCCAGGCCCATCTGAGCGGTCAGGCCCGCGACCAGCGCGGCGATGAAGAGCGAGATGACGACGTGGACGCGCGCGACGGAGAGGGCGAGCATCACGACGACGGAGATGACGACGGCGTTCATGAAGATCCTGTGCGTGGGGGAGTGATGGTGACGAGGGGAAGCGATGCGGGCCGGGTTCAGGCCAGTTCGGCGTCGCGCTCGACCGCCGCATCGACGGCCGCGACCAATGAGGTCGAAAGCCCGTGGGCCTCGGCGGCGAGCAGGCCCGCGATCGTCGTGCCGCCCGGCGAGGTCACCTGATCGATGAGCTGAGCGGGGACGAGGCCGCGGCTGGCGGCATCCGCGACGAGATCTGCCGAGCCCGAAAGGGCCTGGGCCGCGATCGCCACGGCCGTGTCCTTGGGCAGGCCGTGCTTGACGCCCGCGCGGGCCAGGGCGTCGATGATCTGGAAGACCCATGCGGGCGAGCAGCCCGCGAGCGCGGAGAAGACCGGGAAGTCCTTCTCCTGGATCCGCACGGAACGGCCGACCGCGTTCATGAGGCGTTCAACGGCCTGAATCTGCTCCTCGGAGGCGTTCGCGGCGCAGATCCCCGACATCGATCGGCCGATCTGCGCATTGACGTTCGGCATGACGCGGATCAGAGGAACGGCGGCGCCGAAATCGGCGAGGATCGCATCGAGGGTCCGGCCCGCCGCCAGCGAGACGACGCACATCTCGGGCCGTTCTCGCACGATGTGCGCGATCCTTTCGATCACGGCGCGCTGGGCGTGGGGCTTGACGCCGAGGACCAGCAGGTCGGCCCGGTGGGCGAGCGACCCGTTCGAGCGCGCGACCTCGCCGCCGACCTCCTCGGCGAGGGCCGGGGCGTGCACGCCGTGCGCGTCGGTGAAGAGGAAATCCGAAGCGTTCATGCCGGCTGCGACGGCGCCGCGGGCGATGGCGGCGACCATCGATCCTGCGCCGATGAATCCGATGCGCATTGAGCGTCCTAACGTTGGAGAGGGGCGGGGTTGAAGTGACAGTAGCGCTTCGGCGTCTCCCGTCACCGCGCGGTCCGCATCGAGGAAGTGATGATGCCGGGCCCGTGACGGAATGCCGGGGTTCGAGGGTCTAACGCCTGCGGTTGCCGAAGATGGAGCGCGTGATCTCCCGTCCCGCGGTCCGCAGGACCTGACCGACCACGCTTTCCACCTGCTTGGCGCGGCGTTCGGCGGCGCGCCGCCTGGCCGCCTCCTCCTTCTCCCTTTCGCGCGCGGCTTCCTTCGCGGCGCGCTCGAGGGCCTTCTCGGCCTCCCGCGCAGCCCTCTCCTCGGCCTTGGCCCGTTCGGCCGCCTCCTTCTCGGCGGCGATCCGCGCCTCCTCCTCGGCCTTCTCCCGTGCCGCTCGGGCCTCGGTCTCGGCCTTGCGCGCGGCCAGCTTCTCCTCGGCGGATTCGGGGTTGACCGCCTGGGCGTACTTCGCGTGCAGCGGCGATGACGCGGTCACGAGGGCGAGGGCGGGAGGCGATGCCGGGCCCATGACGGAGGCGGGGGCCCACAGGGAGGTCGGGGCCACAGGAGTGGGACGGCCGTCCTCGCCGAGGACGGTGACGACCGCTTGACCCGTGCCGAGGGTCGTGAGGACTTCGTCGAGGGCGAGGCCGGTCTCGGGGAAGGTGTCCACGGTCGCCTTGAGCTTCTTGAGATCATCCGGGGTGATCGCGCGCAGACCGTGCTGGATGCGCGAACCGAGCTGGGCGAGCACGTCCGCGGGGATGTCCTTCGGGGTCTGGGTGACGAAGACGACGCCGACGCCCTTGGAGCGGATGAGACGGACGGTCTGGACGACCTGACGGGTGAATTCCTTCGTCGCGTCGGCGAAGAGGAGGTGGGCCTCGTCGAAGAAGAAGACGAGCCGGGGCTTGTCGAGATCGCCGACTTCGGGGAGGGAGGAGAACAGGTCGGCGAGCATCCACATGATGACCGCCGAGACGAGGGCGGGGCGCTGGGAGATGTCGCCGACGCCGAGCAGGGAGATGACGCCGCGCCCGTCGGGCGCGGCCCGCAGCAGGTCCTGAGTGTCGAAACCCGGGTCGCCGAAGAAGGCGTCGGCGCCCTGGGATTCCAGTGCCGTGAGGGTGCGCAGGATGACTCCCGCCGTCGCCTTGGAGACGCCTCCGATGGAGTCGAGCTCGCTCGCCCCCTCCTTCGAGGTGAGGAAGGTGATGACCGCGCGGAGGTCGGCCAGGTCGATGAGCTCGAGCCCTTCGGCGTCCGCCCAGGAGAAGATGAGCTGGAGCGCCTGCTCCTGAGTCGTGTTGAGCGAGAGGGCGCGCGCCAGGAGGATCGGGCCGAAGTCGGAGATCCGGGCCCTGATCGGCGTCCCGTCGAACTGGGTGGTCGCACCGCCGAGCGAGAGGAGGTCGATCGGGAAGGCGCGGCCGGCCCAATCCTGACCGTTCGCCGAAGTCCGGGACGAGAGCTTGTTCGAGGGGGCGCCCGCTTCGCCCAGTCCGGTCAGATCCCCCTTCACATCGCACAGGAGGACCGAGGTTCCTGCTGAGGAGAGGGATTCCGCGAGGAGCTGGAGGGTGCGGGTCTTGCCCGTGCCCGTCGCGCCCGCCACGAGCAGGTGACGATTCATCATCGCGAAGGGGATGCGCGTGAGGACCCCGGGCACCCGCTGCTCGCCGTCGAGCAGGGTTCCCAGGACGATCGAGGGGTTCTCGAAGGCGTAGGCGGCCCGGATGGAGTCCGCGAAAGGCGAGGTCGGGGCCGTGGCGGGAACCGGAGCTGCGGCTGGGGCCTCGCTCGCGGGCGCGGGCTCCTCGGAGGGGGAAAGCCCCGTCGGGGAGGGGGATCCGGCCGCGAGGCGCGCCTTCAGGGCCTCCGCCTGGGCGCGCGCCGCCGCGGCCTCGGCCTGGGCGGCCCGGGCTTCGGCCTGCGCCAGCTGGGCCTTCAGGGCTTCGATGTCGTCGCTCATAGTGTCCTCGTCTTCCGGGCAGCGCCGCTTGTCGCACCCATCGTATCGACAGGCGCCGGCGTTTCGGGCGGAACGCCCGGAAGGGAGGGGGCGAGGCCTCACCTCATCCACAGTCCCGACGGGATCCATGCGCTTGCACACCCGCTCCGATGCGCACGCGTCCCGCGCCCCCGGCGCACCTAGTCTTCGCTCATGGATCTCAAGACGCGCCTGCGCCTGCACCGCCTCACGCGCGCCGTCTACCTGCCGGAGTCCGAACGCCCGCCGAGCGCCCCCAGGCCCGCCCTCCTCCTGCCGTCGAGGTGGTCCGCCCTCGTCCTCGTCTGCGCGATGGGCCTGCTGGGCGTGATCGGATTGTCGAGGACGATCGGCGCCGACGCGCACGGCGTCGAAGACGAGGCGGCCGCGAGCGCCCAGTCCGCCCCCGAGCCGATCGAAGCGAGCGGATCCGGGCAGTCGCAGGCCCCTCCCGAGCAGCGGGGGCTCCTCGTCCACGTCGCGGGTGCCGTATCCGCTCCCGGAGTCGTGCGATTGACGCCGGGCGCACGGGCGATCGACGCGATCGAAGCCGCGGGCGGCCCCCTGCCCGATTCCGACCTCGACGCCCTCAACCTCGCGGCCCCCATCGCAGACGGGGTGAGGCTCTACGTCCCCCGTCTCGACGAGCAGGCGCAGGACGCCGAAGCCGACGGTTCCGGCGGCGCCCTCGCGGCGGAGCAATCCGCCTGCGTCGACCTCAACACGGCTGACGCCTCAGCGCTGCAAACGCTCGACGGCATCGGCCCGGCCCTCGCCGAGAGGATCCTCGCCTTCCGACGATCCTCCGGGCCCTTCGCCTCCCTCGAGGATCTGGACGCCGTGCCCGGCATCGGCCCGGCATTGCTCTCCCGCATCGCGCCCGGTGTCTGCTCATGACCGGGGCGAGGCGGATGCCGGACGTGGACGACCTCCGTCTGCTCCCGGTGGCCCTCGCCGCCTGGGCCGGCGCGTGGTGGGGGACGGGCGGAGGGAGGGCCCCGCTCGTCCTCATCATCGTCGCCCTCCTCATCGCGGCTCTCGCTCTTGCTCGGCTCATCTCGAAGAGGCCCGGGCCCGCGCCCCTCCATGCGAGAAGCCCGCGGGGCTCGCTCGGAGCGGGGCTCCTCGTCGTCGCCCTCGCCCTCGCCGTCGCCGCGGGGATCGGAGGCGCGCATCGACGGGCCTTCGACGCCTCCGAAGCGGTGCGGGCAGCACGCTCCGGCGCGCTCGTGAGCGTGACGGCGCGCCTCGAGGAGGACCCGGTTCCCGTGAAGGCCCGATCCGGGGTCTCGCGCTCGAGGGCGCGGGCGCAGGTGCTTGAAACGGGTCAGGGCGGGCCCGCGGGCGTCTACGTCCGCATCGTCGTAATGGGCGGGCTCGCCGATGCGCGGCGAGGGGACACAGTGGAGGCGCGAGGAGTCCTCGACCCCTCGTATCCCCAGGGGCCGCCGACCGCCGGCCTGCTGAAGGACGAGCGCGTCGCGATCACCGCGCGGCCCGGCGGATGGCGGGGCTCGGTGCGACACCTGCGCGAGCGGCTCGTCGAGGCCTGCGCCGGCCTCGAGGAGCAGGGACGGGCGCTGGTGCCGGGGATGGCGATCGGCGACGATCGCGCGATGGGCCCCGAGCTCCGAAAGGCGTTCCGGACGGCGTCCTTGACACACCTGACGGCCGTGTCGGGATCCCACTTGGCGATCGTGCTGGGCGTCGCCCCCTACCTGCTGCCGAGGTCGCGAAGGGGCCGCATCCTCGGGATGGGGGCCCTCCTCGTCGTCTTCGTCGCGATCGTCGGGCCGACTCCCGCAGTGCTGCGGGCGGCCCTGTCGTCGGGGAGCGCGCTCCTGGGAGCCCTCATCGGGAGGAACGGGCAGGGCGCCGCGACCCTGGGGGCGGTGGTCACGGGAATGCTCCTCATCGACCCGTGGTGCTCGAGGGACTTCGGCTTCGCGCTTTCAGCCGCCGCCACCTTCGGCGTGCTCATCCCCGCCAGGGCGTGGCTGCGATCGGGGTGGAAGCGGCTGCGCGATGACGCGCCGCTCGGCCGCGTCCTGGCCAGGCTCCTCGCTTTGATCGCGGTGCCCGCGTGGTGCGCGATCATGACCTCCCCGATCCTGCTTGCGATGAATCCCGAGCTTCCCGTCTACGCGGTTCCGGCGAATCTCGTGGCCGCGCCCGCCGTCGCGCCCGCGACCCTCCTCGCCCTGGGAAGCGCCCTTCTCGCTCCCCTCTGGATGCCCGGGGCGGTGCTTCTCGCCCGGGCTTCGAGCGTGTGCACGGCCTGGATCGCCGCGACGGCGCGGAGCGTCGCGGATCTGCCCGGTGCGCGATTCGAAGCGAGCGGGGCCCGGCTCGTCCTCCTCGGGGCGTTGGCCGTGCTCTTCGCATTCCTGCTCGTCCGGTGCCGCGGGCGAGCGCGGGCCTCGACGAAGAAGGGCCTCGGGGCGCCGCGCCACGCCCTCAGCGCCTCGTGGCGGCCTTCATCCGGGAGACGAAGGCGACGAGATCCCTGCGCGCCGATTCGAAGCGCTCTACCTCATCCTCGTCCCCGGTCCCCGCGCTCACGAGGGCGCCCGAGTGCTCCTCGACGATCTTCACGACCGCTGAACCGCAGATCGCGCCGGCGGCGCCCGCATTGATCGCCGCCCTCACGTGCTCGGGCGTGGAGATGCCGAAGCCGAGCATGACGGGAGCGGCGGCCTCCTGGCCCAGGCGCCTCACGGACCGGGCGAGCCCGACGGTCGAGGCGGCGCTCTCCGTGCCCGTGACTCCCGCCCGGGAGACCGCGTACACGTATCCGCGCGATGCCGAGGCGACGGCGTCCAGGGCCTCGTCCGATGCCGAGGGCGGTGCGATGTACACCGGATCGATCCCGGCCGCCCGGGCCGCGCGCGAGAAGTCCGAGCCCTCGCGGATCGGGACATCGGGGAGCAGCACCGAGTCGATCCCGGCATCGGCGCAGGCGGCGTAGAAATCCTCGACTCCCACGGCGAAGGGGACGTTCCCGTACACGAGCACGCCGATCGGCAGCTCGGGGTGGCGCTCGCGGACGTGCTCGACGACCTCCAAGCAGGCGGCGAGGCCCGCGCCGCCCGCGAGGGCGCGCAGGTGAGAGCCTTGGATCGTCGGGCCGTCGGCGACCGGGTCGGAGAAGGGGACGCCGAGCTCGAGGGCGTCGGCACCGCCTTCGATGAGCGCCTCGATGATCGCTTCGGACATGCCGAGGCTCGGATCGCCGATCATGACGAAGGGGACGAAGGCGCCGGAGCCCTCCTCCTCGAGGCGCGCGAACATCTTCGCGTACCGGCTCATGCCCGGGCCCGCCCTTCCCTCTCGCCTGCGCTGCGGCCCGCCGAGCGCGCCAGCCCCAGGTACTCGTTCCGCTTCCCCATGTCCTCGACCATCCGCGCCGCCCTCGCGACCGCGCCATCCTCGCTGAAGGACCCGCCGAGCCGGACGCGGACCTGGTCGAGGTCCTTATCGCCTCTGCCCGATAGGCACACGAGGAGCGTCGGCGTCGGCGCATCGGGGGGCGTGCGCCGCGCGATCTTCAGCGCGTGGGCGAGGGCGTGCGAGGACTCGAGGGCCGGGATGATCCCCTCCCAGCGCGACAGGAGGATGAAGGCCTCGACGGCCTCCTCATCGGTGATCCCGACGTAGGAGGCGCGCCCGGTGTCCGCCAGGTGGGCGTGCTCAGGGCCGACTCCCGGATAATCGAGTCCGGCGGACACCGAGAAGGACTCCTCGATCTGCCCCTCCTCGGTGCGCATGAGGTACGAGCGCGCCCCGTGGAGGATCCCGACCCTGCCCGCGTTGATGGGGGCCCCGTGACGGCCCGAGTCGAGCCCCTCGCCCGCGGGTTCGACGCCGATGAGGCCCACGGACTCGTCCCCGATGAACTCCGAGAAGGCCCCGATGGCGTTCGATCCTCCACCCACGCAGGCGATGACCTGATCGGGCAGGCGCCCGGTGAGCGCGAGGACTTGAGCGCGCGCCTCCCTGGAGATCACCCGATGGAATTCGTGAACGATCGTGGGGAAGGGATGGGCGCCGGCGGCGGTGCCCAGAAGGTAATGGGTCGTGGCGAAGGAGGCCGTCCAATCCCGCAGCGCCTCGTTGACCGCGTCCTTGAGGGTGCCCGCGCCCGAGGCGACCGGAACGACGCGCGCCCCCATGAGCTCCATGCGCTCGACGTTCGCGGCCTGGCGGACGACATCGGTCGCCCCCATGTAGATCGTGCATTCGAGTCCGAGCAGGGCGCACACCATGGCCGTCGCGGTGCCGTGCTGGCCCGCGCCGGTTTCGGCGATGATGCGGGTCTTGCCCATGCGCCTGGCGAGCAGCGCCTGCCCGAGCACCTGGTTGCCCTTGTGAGCGCCGCCGTGGACGAGGTCCTCGCGTTTGAGGAGGATGCGCGCATTGCCCTCGAGCGGGAGGTTCCTCAATTCGGTGACCGGGGTGGGGCGCCCGAGGTAGCGCTTCATGAAGTCGTCGAGTTCGGCGAGGAAGCCCGGGTCCGCCATCGCCTCGATGTAGGCGTCCTCGAGCTGATCGAGAGCGGGGATGAGGAGCTCGGGGACGAACTGCCCGCCGTAGGGGCCGAAGTAGGCGGGCAGGCGGGGATGGCGATGATCCTCGTGCGCGCGTCTGCTCTCCCGCCCGGCGCTCGTCGTACGCGGCGAAGGGGCCCGGGACCCGCTGAGGGGGACGGCTTCGACGAAGGAGGCTGCGAGCGCTGCGGGATCGGCCGCTGCGCAGAGGGAGGAGCCGATGAGGAGGGCGTCGACGAGGCCGGCGAGTCGCGCGACGTCGGCGGGCGCGGACACTCCGGATTCGGCGACGAGGACCGCGCCGGAGGGGGCGAGGGGGGCGAAGGCCTCGGTCCGAGCGATATCGGTGTCGAGGGTGCGAAGATCCCGGTTGTTGATCCCGATGATCCGCGCCTCCAGGCGCGCCGCCCTGTACATCTCCTCGGGCGTGGAGACTTCGGTGAGAACGTCCATGCCGAGCGCAGCGGCGAGGCCCGCGAGCTCGATGTACGCCTCGTCGGGCACGATCGACAGCATGAGGAGGATCGCGTCCGCGCCGAGGTGGCGCGCGATGAGGACCTGAAGGGGGTCGACGATGAAGTCCTTGGCGAGGATCGGCAGATCCACGGCGGCCCGCACGGCTCGGAGATCCTCGAAGGAGCCGTTGAAGCGATCGGGTTCGGTCAGGACCGAGATCGCCGCGGCATGCGGCGCGTAGCTCGCGGCCAGGGCCGCGGGATCGTAGTCGGAGCGGATCGTCCCCAGCGAGGGCGAGGCCGATTTGCATTCGAGGATGAGCGCGGGCCGACCGGTGCGTCCCGGTCCGCTGCGCGTGCGCAGGGCCTCCTCGAAGGACCGGCTCGAAGCTTCGAGGGCGTCGGGGCTGAGGCGCCCGAAGCGCTCGCGGATCTCGGGCAGGCGCGAGCGCCGCAGGGCGACGATGTCGTCGAGGACGGTGCCCGTGCGGATGAGGCGGGTCTCGACGGGCGCGAGGGGCGGGCGATCGGCGATGCTCATGCGACGCGTCCTTCCGCGATGCTCCGGGAGTTCTTGGCGAGGCCGTCGAGGTAGTCGGCGACGCGCCCCGACGCGAGCTGGTCGAGTGCGGCCTGCGTGCCCTCGGCGAGCGAGTCGACGCGGCCGACGAGATAGAGCAGGGCGCCGGCGTTGACGCCGATCGATTCGCGCTGCCCGTCGCTGCCGCGTCCTTCGAAGACCGCTCTGAGGATTCTCGCGTTCTCAGCGGGATCACCGCCGAGGAGTTCGGCCAGCGGACGCGTCTTCACCCCGAGGTCTTCCGGCGAGACCTCGAAGCGCCTGACGCCCTCGGGAGTCACTTCGCGGACGCTCGTCGTTCCATGAAGGGTGATCTCGTCGAGGCCGAGGCCGTTGACGACCAGGGCGCGCTCGCGGCCGAGACGGTGGAGCGTCTGGGCGATCATGTCGAGGAGTTTCGGTTCCGCGACCCCCATGAGCTGGTAGGAGATGTCTGCGGGGTTGATGAGGGGGCCGAGGATGTTGAAGATCGTCGGGCTGGCCAGCGCGGTGCGCACGGGGGCGACGAAGCGCATTGCGGGGTGGTAGGCCTGGGCGAAGAGGAAGGCGAATCCGTCGTTCTCGAGCGTCCGGGCGGCCTGTTCGGGGGTGAGATCGAGGGGCAGGCCGAGTTCGGCGATGACATCTGCGGCACCGGTCTTGGAGGAGACCGCCCGGTTCCCGTGCTTGGCGACGGCGAGCCCCATCGAGGCCGCGGTGAGGCCTGCGCCGGTGGAGATGTTGATCGTCCCGACACCGTCGCCCCCGGTGCCGACGATCTCGACGAGCGGGCGTGAGGCCTTCGGGAAGGGGCGCGCGGCCGCCCTGAAGGCGTCGGCGGCGCCGGCGAGCTCCGTCGCGGTTTCACCGCGCGCGTGCAGTCCCGCGAGGAGCGCGGCGGTCTCGAGGTCCGTGAGGAGTCCTGCTCCGAGGGCGGAGAAGACCGCGCGGGTCGAGTCGTAGTCCAGTCGTTCCCCGCGGATGACGGAATGGACGATGCTGCGGGCGGTTTGGGTTTCAGTGGTGCTGTCCGTGTTCATCTTGATCTCCCGGGTCGGGTTCGCGGAGCCTCGGCCCCGCTCTGGGCGAGTTCTTCGGTGAGGGCCGTGAGCAGTGCAGGGCCCTGGGGTGTGAGGAGCGATTCGGGGTGGAACTGGAGTCCGAGGGCCGGGAGTCGGCGGTGGCGGGCGGCCATGACCACTCCGGGGCCGGCCGGGTCCTCGGGAGGCGTCCGGGCGAGCGGGACGAGCGCCGCCGGGAGTCGACGGGTCCCGAGCGAGTGGTAGCGCGCGACGTGCAGGGGCTCGTGGAGCTGGGAGAGGACGGGATCGGCTCGTCCCTCCTCGGTGAGCTCCACTCGGGTGGACTTCCCGTGGACGGGGCTGATGCGGGCGACTGCGCCCGCGCATGCGGTGACGAGCGCCTGGAAGCCCAAGCAGATGCCCAGGGTCGGGATGGCGCGTGAGAGCGCCGCGTCGAGGAGCTCCATGAGGCATCCGGCTTCTGCGGGATGACCGGGTCCGGGGGAGAGGACGAGGATCGGACGGTCCCGGCCCGTTCCGTCGTCGTGAGGGGGCGCGAGGGCGTCGAGGATCCTCCCGGCTTCGAGGGTGTTGCGGTACACCTCGATCGAAGCGCCCGAGGAGGCGAATTGGTCGACGAGGTTGTAGACGAAGGAATCGCGATTGTCGAGCAGGACGACGCGCACGTCATTCTCCCTTCCGCGAGTTCTCGTCCTCGTCGCCCGAATTGACGAGGAGACGGCGCCCCTGGGACGCGGCGATGGCGTGGAGCACGGCAGAGGCCTTGTGCGCGGTCTCGGCGGCCTCCTTGTCGGGGTCGGAGTCGAAGACGACGCCGGCGCCTGCTTGCACGAGGGCGCGGCCCGAGGCAGCGAAGGCGGAGCGGATGACGATGCAGGTGTCGAATTCGCCGTCTCCGCGCAGGTAGCCGACTGAACCGCCGTACGAGCCCCGTCGGGCTCCTTCCGCGAGGCGGATGAGTTCTGCGGCGCGGAGCTTGGGGGCCCCGGTCAGCGTGCCCATCGTCATCGAGGCGCGGAAGGCGTCCAGGGCGTCGAGCTCGGGATCGAGGATGCCGGAGACTTCGGACACGAGGTGCATGACGCGGCTGTAGCGGTCGACTCTGAGGAGCTGGTCGACTTTGCGGGTGCCCTGAAGGCTAACCCGGGCGAGGTCGTTGCGGGCGAGGTCGACGAGCATCACGTGTTCGGCCAGCTCTTTCGCGTCGGTGCGCAGTTCGAGTTCGAGGCGGGTGTCCAGTTCGTGATCGATGGCCCCCTCGGCGTTGAATCCTCGGGGGCGCGTTCCCGCGATCGGACGGATCGCCACGCGGCCGGAGGCCGCTGAATGCAGGAGGGCCGATTCGGGGGAGGCGCCGAAGAGCTCGAACTCGGGGGCTCCGAGGTAGAACATGTACGGGCTCGGATCGGATTCGCGCAGGCGCCCGTAGGCGGCCAGCGCGTCGGGGCAGTCGATCTCGTATCCGCGGGAGGGCACCACCTGGTAGACGTCGCCGGACATGATCGATTCCTTGAGTTGTGCGACCCTTCGGGCGAAGGCGCTGTCGCTCGAGGTGGGGCGGGCGTGAAGGGCTTCCGCCTCGGCGGGCGGGGCCGTAGCGGCGGGAGTCGGGGAGTGGGCGTCGATCGCCGCCGCGAGTTCGTTCATGCGCGTTTCGAGCTCCGAGGGATCGAGGCTCGCGCCGACGAGGGTAGCGCTCGACGTCGGGTGGTCGACGACGAGGAGGATGCGCGCGTCGTAGAACAGGTAATCGGGGCAGGTGTTCGCTCCGGGGCCGACTTCGGGGAGGGGCTCGAAGCCGGCGAGGTAGTCGAAGGCGAAGACGCCCGCTTCGAGCGGGAGGTGCGGGTGGTCGACTTTCGCCTGCGCCAGGACGCGGAGCGGCACGATCGTGGAATCGGCGCGGAGGCGTTCGCGCTCCTCGAGGGCGCTTGCCTCCGGGGCGGGGATGTCGAGTTCGAGGCGCCCCTCGCGGGCCGAGCCGTCCGTCCTGTAGGCGCCGAGGGCGTCCTCGACGCGCTGAAGGCAGGCGAGGCCGTCCGGCCCTGATCGGGGCAGGGCTTCGAGGAGGACGCGTGAACCCGTGCAGGTGAGTCGCGTCTGCGCTTCGAGCAGTGCGATCGAGGTCCGTGAGTCCCCGGTGGTGATGTCGACTGTTTCGAGGAGGAGCGTGTCGAGGGGGCGCGGGGCGCCGTCCGCTCCGGGCGCCGTCGTGATGAGCCCTGAACGGGTGAGGTCGTCGAGGAGGGCTGCGCAGTTGCTGGAGTAGCGGACGGGCTGCGTGAGGACCGTCGGCTGGATGGGGGTCATGGGTCGTCTTCCTGGTCGTGCCGCCAGGAAGCGCCCGTGCATGCGAAGAGCCCGCCTGACGGCGAGCTCCTGATCGTTGTGCTCCGGCTACGCGGAGGCTGCGGCTCGCCCTGAGGGGAGCCACCACCAGCAGCGGGAGTCGATCGTGTGCATGGCTTCAGCGTAGGGGCGGAGCCGTGCGGGCGTCCTCGTGTTTCCGTATTCGAGACGATGTGAATCTCTCATGCTCAAGGACTTCACAGGGAAGGACAGTTGGTCTACTATCTACTAAGCACTAGATAAGTGGCGAGGGAGCCGCAGGAGGTAGCCATGAGCCGAAGCGAGACGAATGCCGAACGAATCCTCTTCGGAGCCGCCTACTACGACGAATACACGCCCGAGTCCGCCGGCGCCGATCGACTCGATCGCGACATGGAGATGATGGTCGAAGCGGGGTTCACGACCATCCGGATCGCCGAATTCACCTGGGGCACCTGGAATCCGGCCCCCGGAGTCTTCGACTTCACCCATGTCGATCGGGCGATCGAAGCCGCAGCAGCGCACGGCCTCGACGTCATCATCGGCACCCCGACCGCAGCCGTCCCCACCTGGCTCGCCGCGCGTCACCCCGAGATCATGGGCGTCACCGCATCGGGGACCAACACCTACGGTCCCCGTCAGAACATGGACATCACCGCCCCCGCCTACCGGTACTACGCGGAACGGGCCATCCGCGCCCTCGTCGAGCGCACCGCGCCCCATCCGGCCGTCGTCGGCTTCCAGCTCGACAACGAGACCAAGTACTACGACGCGGCGAACCCCGATATCCAGCGCGCCTTCGTCGATTCGCTCAAGGAGCGCTTCGGAGGAGACCTCGACGCCCTCAACGCCGCCTACGGGCTCAACTACTGGTCGAACCGGATCAACGCCTGGGAGGAGTTCCCCGACGTCACCGGGACGATCAACGGATCCCTCGCCGCCGCCTTCGACGAGTTCCGGCGGGGTCTGGTCACCGAGTTCCTCGCATGGCAGCGCGCCCTCGTCGACGAGTACCGCCGCGAGGACCAGTTCGTCACGCAGAACTTCGACTACGAGTGGCGCGGCCACTCCTTCGGACTCCAGCCCGCCGTCGACCACTTCAAGGCCGCAGATGCCGTCACCCTCGCCGGCGTCGACATCTACCACCCCGGCGAGGACGAACTCACCGGCAAGGAGATCGCCTTCGGAGGCGACCTGTCCCGCTCCCTCAAGCAAGCGCCCTACCTCGTCCTCGAAACCCAAGCCCAGGGGCAGATGGGCTGGCTGCCCTATCCCGGCCAGCTGCGCCTCCAGGCCTACTCCCACCTCGCCTCCGGAGCGCTCGGCGTCATGTACTGGCACTGGGGCTCGATCCACAACTCCTTCGAGACCTATTGGAAGGGCCTCGTCTCCCAGGACTACTCGGCGAATCCCACCTACCTCGAAGCCGCGCGCTTCGGCCGTGAAGCCGGAGCGCACGCGCACTCCCTGTCCGGACTGAGGAAGCGCAATCCGATTGCGATCATGGTGTCGAATGAGGCCTACACCGCCCTCGAATGGTTCTCGATCGGCACCGGCTTCCCGCGCTTCGGGCAGGGCGTGAACTACAACGACGTTCTGCGCGCCGTCTACGACGCCCTCTTCGACGTGAATCTCGAAGTCGACTTCGTCCCCGTCGACGCCCCGCTCGAACGCCTCCGCGCTTACGAGGCGCTCATCGTCCCCGCGCTCTACTGCGCCCCCGATTCCGTCATCGAGAATCTGCGGGGCTACGCGCTCGGCGGAGGGCACCTCGTCACCACCTTCCGCACCGGGGTCGCCGATGAGAACGTCCAAGTCCACGTCGACCGGCAGCCGCACGGCCTGTCCGAACTCCTCGGCCTGGGCACCGACCAGTTCACCGCGCCCAAGGGCGTGCGCCTCAAGCCCCTCGGGGAACTCGCCTCCGCGCTCGCCGAGGACGCGGAACGCGGTCTGGAGCACTTCATGGAGCTCCTCACCCCCGTCGGCGCGCCCCTGGGGGACGCCGAGATCGAAGTGCTCGCCGAATACGAGCATCACGCCTGGTCCGGTCCCGCGATCGCCCGCCGCGCACTCGGCGAAGGCTCGATCACGCACATCGGAGCCTGGGCCTCGCCCGAAGTGCTCCGTCAGGTCCTGCTCCTCGTCGCCCGACGGGCGGGCGTCACCGACTGGGCCCAGGATCTCGCCGGCGCCGTCACGGTCAAGCGGGGGGTCAACGGGGCCGGACGGGGGCTCACCTACTTCCTGCGCTATGCCAAGGACCCGGTCGAGATCGTCTCGCCCGTCGCGGGAAGGGACGTCCTGGGAGTCCTCGGCGCCCCCGGCGAGCGCATCGCCGAAGGGGAGACGATCCGCATCCCCGCCTGGGGCGTCCTCGTCCTCGAGGGCGACGCCCCCGCCTGATCCGCCCGAATCTCATTCGTCCACCGACCACGACACCCAATGAGGAGCACCCGACGATGAGTGACATCCGCTTCTGCGCAACGACCCGGGACGAGCACTGGTTCACTCCCGAACAGGCCCCCGTCCTCGAGGACATGACGGCCTTCCCCGGGGCCTTCCTGCGCCTGGATCAGCCCCGCCAGAGGGTCGACGGCTTCGGCATCTGCTTCAACGAGCTCGGCTGGGTGGCCCTGTCCAAGCTGCCCGAGGAGCGCCGCCAGGAGTTCCTCCGCGAGGTCTTCGCCCCCGGCGTCGGAGCGAACCTGTCCGTATGCCGCATGCCCGTCGGCGCGAACGACTTCTCGACCGATTGGTACTCCTACGACGAGGTCGAGGGCGACCGCGCGCTCGAGCACTTCTCCCTCGCCCACGACGACGCCACCCTCGTTCCCTTCATCCGCGCCGCCAAGGCCCACCGGCCGGACCTGTCCCTGTGGGCGTCGCCGTGGTGCCCGCCCACCTGGATGAAGAAGAACAAGCACTACGCCTGCTCGGCGCCGAACCCCCTGAGCGAGCAGACGAAGTACGACAACGGTCTCGATCCCGACAATCAGATCGCCGAGGGGACGGACGGCTTCATCCTCTCCGAGGACAACCTCGACGCCTACGCGCGCTATTTCGGGCGCTTCATCGACGAGTACCGGGCCCGCGGCATCGAGATCTCGATGGTCATGCCCCAGAACGAGTTCAATTCCGCCCAGGTGTTCCCGGCCTGCACGTGGACGCCCGAGGGCCTGATCGCCTTCCTCAAGCGGCTCATCCCCGAGATGGAGGCGCGCGGAGTCGAGGTCTTCTTCGGCACCGTCGAACGCGCCGATGACGCCCTGGTGGAGAAGGTCCTCGCCGATCCGGAGGTCGGCCCCAAGATCGGCGGAGTCGGCTTCCAATGGGACGGCAAGAACGCGGTGCCCTTCGTCCATCACGCCCACCCCGGGCTCAAGATCTACCAGTCCGAGCAGGAATGCGGCGACGGCCTCAACGACTGGCGCTACGCCCGCTACGCCTGGTCGATGATGCGGCACTACTTCACCAACGGCGCCTCGGTCTACGACTACTGGAACCTCGCCCTCGAGGAGGGCGGCGTCTCGCGCTGGGGCTGGAGCCAGAACTCGCTCATCGTCGTCGACCCCGAGACCGGTGAGGGGCGCTTCAGTCACGAGTACTACGTCCTCAAGCACCTGTCCGGCTTCGTGGAGCCGGGGGCGAGCTTCGTCTCGTCCCTGTCCTACTCGGGTTTCGAGAACATCCTGTCCTTCCTCAATCCCGACGGATCGGTCGTCATCGCCGCGCAGAACGACATGACCGAGCCCCAGGAGTTCGTCGTGGGCGTGGGTGCGAAGAACCTGCGCTTCACGGCTCCGGCGGATTCGATCGTCACGCTCGTCGTGCCGGCCGATGAGGTGGAGGTCATCGCCAAGCCGCTCGCCTGAGCTGCGGGACGGGCCGGAGGGCCCGGGGAGCCGTCATGCTCCTCCGGGCCCTCCGGCCTCTCAGCCGACCGTGCCGACGGGGGATCAGCGGTAGTCGTCCCACAGGGGCGAGGGGAACAGGAGGGCCTCCCATCGGGCCCATTCCTCGACGAGTGAGATGGCGGGTTCGCGGAAGAAGCGGATCTGCGCGCCGTCCATCGCCTCGATCGCCATCTCGATGAGGGGGCGCATCGTCGCCCACCCGCCCTCGGCCTCGATCTCGGGCGGCAGTCTCCACGTGAATCCGGAGTAGTAGTCCCACACCGCATCGGGGCGGGTTCGGAAGTAGTCGTGAACGGGGTGATCGGGATCGGTGGCCTCGGCCCCGAGGGTCATGTAGAGCTCCATGAGGGAGGGCCTGGCCTCGTTGAAGGCCGTGAGGAAGCGGAAGTAGGCGGGAAGGCTCATGCCTTCGGGGTGGATCGCCCCGGGCGCCCCGGAATCGAGGAAGTCCTGAGGGGTGCCCTGCTTGTCGTAGCGGTCGAAGAGGAGCAGTCGGAGCAGACCGTTCTTATTGCCGATGTAGTGGAGGAGTCCGGCCTGGGTGATGCCGACGGCGTCGGCCACGTCCTGGAGCGACAGCCCGGTGAATCCGTATCGTGCGACGAGTCCCGTGGCGACCTCGACGATCTGCTCACGGCGCTGCTCGGCGGACATGCGGACGCGAGGGCGCGAAGACGAGGGGGGCATGCCACCAGTGTAGTGGCATGCCCCCGGGGTTTGAAGAAGCGCTGCTCAGCGCACCTTCTTGATCGCGAGGATCGAGAAGCAGCCGATGACGGCGCAGGTGATCGACACCGGGAAGACCAGGGCGTAGTTGCCGGTCGAGGTGACGATGAAGGAGGTGATGAGCGGGCCGCACATCTGACCGAAGGTCGTCGACATGTTGAGGATGCCGAGGTCCTTGCCGGCCGTCTCCGGATCGGGCAGGACGTCGACGTTGAGGGCTTGGTCGACCGAGGAGTAGACCGCGTATCCGAAGCCCGCGATCGCGGCGAAGAGGTACATGCCGAGGGTGGAGGGGAAGATCCAGGGCATCGCCACGCCGATCGCGAAGCAGAGGGAGGCGAGGACGACGGGCACCTTGCGGCGGCGGAGGAGGTCGGAGATCGGGCCGCCGAGGAAACCGCCGAGCAGTGAGGTGACGAGGATGATCGAGTTGGTCACGGCGACCGTGGCGGCGACCTCGCCCGCGGACAGGTGCAGGTAGTCCTGAATGATGTAGAGCTGGTAGGCGTTGATCATCTGGTAGGAGATGAGCATCGTGAAGCGGCCGAAGAAGGCCTTGTAGAAGTCCGAGGCGCCCTTGGTCGGCGGGGTGAAGGAGCGGAGCATGTCGGAGAGGCCGCCGGTGGCGGCGCTTCCGCTCGAGGCGGCCTCGCGCGGCCAGACCGCGACGGCGACGATGCCGGAGACGCCCATGAGGACGCCGCCGAGGACGAAGCCGGAGATCTCGGCCGAACCGCCGGTGATGAAGGAGGATCCGATGATCGCGCCGAGGGGGTATCCGATGGAGGCGCCGACGCCCCAGAAGGTCGACATGGTGCCGCGGATCGATTCGGGGACGCGGTCGGACAGGACCGCGACCGCGGGGGCGAGCATCATGTTGAGGCCGACCATGCACAGGCAGTAGTCGAGGGTCAGGAGAGTCAGGTCGCCGAGCACGCCGACGCCGAAGAGGGTGATGCCGCCGAGGATGCCGCCCAGGACGATCCAGGGGGTGCGCTTGCCGAAGCGCGAGCGCGTGCGATCGGAGAAATTGCCGAAGAGGAGGTTGGAGACGAGCGAGACGATCGCCGTGATCGCATTGATCGAGCCGAGGAGCGCATCGGGGTTGGCGACTCCGAGGTCCTTGAGGCGCTGGGGGAGCAGTACTGAGGCGATGATCGACAGGCCGATCGCCCACAGGAGGGAGATGAGGAAGAATCCCGTGCCGAATCGGAACATCGTTCCCTTCGCCATCGGCTGATGGGTGTCGGGAGCCAGGGTGGAGGGGGCAGCGGCCTGCGGGCTCTGCTCCCCGTTCGCAACTGCCTCTTCGAGCTTCTCCATGGGGTGCCCTTTCGTCGAACAGCGGTGTCCGTCATGAATGATATGAACTACCTAGTAGGTAGTAAATAAAGCGTAGGTCGCCGCCGCGCCGCTCGTCAAGGGCGTCCGTCCGCATGAGCAGCGCCGAGTCGCCCGCTCGGGTGAGCCCGTGCCCGTAATGACTCCTCCTCGTGACACACTGGGAGGGCACGGCGGTGATCAGCGGACGGATCGGGAGGATTCATGGCGGCAGGTGGGCGCAGGAGCGCCAAATCCGAAGGGATTGAACTCGCGCCCGTCATCCTCATCAAGGGCAAAGAAGGGCTCCTCATCGATCGGGCGCTCTCCGCGATCCGCGCCCTGGCGCTCCGGACCGACCCGCGGCTCGAGCGCTCCGAGATCTCAGCGGCCGGCTACGCCCTCGGCAATCTCGACATCCTCACCTCGCCCTCGCTCTTCGGCGAATCGCGACTCGTCCTCGTGCGCGATGCCGAATCGATGAACGACGACTTCGTCAAGGACTTCCTCGCCTACATCGAGGCCCCGGCTCCCGAGGTGTGGATCGTCATCTGCCATCCGGGCGGGAACGCGCGCGGCAAGAAAGTCCTCGACGCGATCGCGAAGGCCGGCTTCCCGGTGATCCCCGCCGATGAGATCAAGAAGGATCAGGACAAGTTCGAGCTCGTGCGCGCCGATGTGCGGGCCGCCGGACGAAGCATGGACGTCGACGCGATGCGCGCCATCGTCGATGCCCTGGGATCCGACCTTCGCGCGATGGCGGCCGCCGTCGCCCAGCTCCTCGTCGACGTCGAGGGGACCGTCCGCATCGAGGACGTCCACCGCTACTACGCCGGGCGGATCGAGGCGACGGGCTTCACCATCGCCGATGCGGCGATCGCGGGGGAGACCGCCCGTGCGCTCACCCTGCTCAGACACGCTCTCGTCACGGGCGTCGATCCGCTCGCGATCGTGAGCGCACTCGCGATGAAGTTCCGCACCCTCACGAAGGTCTCCTCAGGATCGAGGGCCGTGATCGCGAAGATGCCCTCCTGGCAGGTCGATCGGGCGCGGCGCGAACTCCGGGGCTGGCACGATCATGCGCTCGCCGATGCGATCAGCGCGATCGCCCTCGCCGATGAAGAGGCGAAGGGCCTGTCCAAGGACCGCGAACGGGCGATCGAGAAGGCCGTCATCACGATCTGCCGCCTGCGCGCTCGTCGCTAGGGCCGGGCGGATCGGCCCGGGCCCGGTCGAGGCGCATCCGGGGCGGGGTGAGCGGCGCTGCGTCGAGGGCGAAACTTGCAAGAATACGGATCGGGGGCCGCCTTCCGGCGACCCCCGAACGCGATGAAGATCGAATCAGCCGAGCTTCGACACGCGACGCGCGAGCTTCGACTTGCGGTTCGCGGCCTGGTTCTTGTGGATGACACCCTTGGAAACGGCCTTGTCGAGCTTGCGGGAGGCGAGCTGAAGGGCGGCGAGGGCCGCTTCCTTATCGCCGGCGTCCACGGCCTCGCGGGTCTTGCGAACGAGCGTCTTGAGCTCGGACTTCACAGACTGGTTGCGCAGGCGGCGCTTCTCGTTGGTGCGGATCCGCTTGATCTGGGACTTAATGTTCGCCACAGTGGGAAAACTCCTTGAAAGATTGTCGTGCAGGGTCGGTGAGGGCTGTGTCTGAACCGGGACTGGGACGTGGGGACATCCTCGAACGGCTCCGACCAGACCCCCTGCCCGACCAGGCTGGGAGTCCGAAGGACAAGAATACCAGCGAGGCTCGGCTCAATGCCAATGGCATGGGCCCGTTGATTCCGTGAAGACGCTCACGTCCGCGCGGCCTCTCTAGGCGTGCTCCCTCATGGCCGCGAGGATCTCCCGGAAGATCCGCTCGGGCAGGCTCGACCCCTCCCGCCGGATCTCGGACAGGGGAGCCCACAAGGCGCGGTCGAGCCGCACCTCCGAGGGCCGTCGCTTGGGATCCCAGGGGCCGGTTCCGATGTCGAGCCAGTAGCGGCCCCAACGCGCCTCCTGCGCCGCATCGCGGTCGTGATCCTTCGAGGTGAGCTGCGCGAGGTAGACGCCCCCTCGCGCACGGCCGAGGACGACCACCGGACGGTCCTTGCCCCTCGTCGCATCCTCCTCGAAGGGGACCCAGGTCCAGACGACCTCCCCGGGATCGGCCTCGCCATCGGGATCGGGGCTGTAGGAGGCCGCTGCGAGGGCTTCGCGCAGCCCCGCCTCGCGGATTGCGCCGCGCGCCTCGGATCCCGGGCGGCTCTGCGCCGAGGAGGGGTCCTTGCGGCCTCGGGGCGTCGCGGGCCTTCCGGGGGATCCCGCGGAGGGGGCCTTGTCGGAGAGCACCTCCACCAGGAGGCCTCCCAGGGAGCCGAGCAGGGACAGGAGGGACATCGCCGATCTCCGTTCGCATCGATTCAAAAGGGGCCCGGTGTTCCCGGGAACGGTTTCGAGTCGGGCCCTTGGACGCCGACGAGCCGAGCCTATTGCCTGACGGGGCGAGAACCCAGCCGAAGCGCGGCGCAGTCACAGGCCCGCCGCCGCCTCCCTTATCCACAGCTTCGCGCGCTCCCCTGTACCGGAATCGGGCGGATCCGTGACAGTGGACCCGTCCGCGGATCGCCGAGGACTTCGATGTGGAAGGGGGTGCGCCATGAAGGGGCGCGAAGGAGGACTTCGATGTGGAAGGGGCCGCATGGAGCAGGCGCTCTCGGCTGCGGCGCGAGGCAGCTTCGCCGAGGCCGTCGATGCGGCCGCTCCGCTTATCGATTCGGATCGGCTGGGCGTGGAGGAGCGCCTCGACCTCATTCGCCTGATCATCGAATGGAACGGCCTGAACGGATCATTCATGGAGTGCCGACGGCTCGCCGGGAGGGCGGTCGAATTGGGCACGAACGCATTCGGGGCCCGGGATCCCCGGGTTCTCATCGCGCGCTCGTCGGAGCTGTACTGGATGTGCGAAGTCGGCTACGACGTCCTCGCGGAGCATCGCTTCGCGCCGCTCATCGACGATGTGAGGCAGGTGCTGGGCACCGAGCACGACCTGTGGTGGGCGGTGCGCACCAACTCGGCGATGCCCGCCAAGGCTCAGGGGCGCTTCAAGGACGCCGCCGACATCTACCGGGGGATCATCGTCGACATCGCCGAGTGCCTTCCGGAGAACGACCTTCGCGTCCTGACCGTCCGGGACAACTACGCGGAGGTGCTCTTCCTCGACGGTCAGTACGACGAGGCGATCGTCGTCTACTCCTCGATCCTCGATGCCCTCAAGGAGGAATGGGGGGTGAAGGACCGGCGCGCCCTCAGGGTGCGCTACGAGATCGCGAGGTGCCGCTTCGCCTCAGGCGATCACGGGCGGGCCCTCGAGGACTGGACCCGCCTGGTCGCCGACATGGAGCGCGCCCTGGGAACCCACGATGACCTCACGGTCTCATGCCGTTCCCTCCTCATCGCCGCAGCCCTGGAGGCCGATCGGAACGAGGTTGCGGCCGAGCAGTGCCGAAGGCTCGTCGAGGACCCTCCGGTCTCTTTCGAACCCCGCGAATGCGAGGCATTCGAGGAGATCCTCAGGGACTGCGAGAGGAGAATCTCCGCCGAGGAGTCCCCGGCGGAGTGAAACCGGCGACTGCGCGCCCCCTTTCCGCGCGTGCGGTTGGCGCGAGCGGCGCCGGGAATGGGACGATGGGGGAGTAATCGAGACGGAGGTAGACGTGCCGATCCCCACTGCCGCGCAAGAAGCGATGATCCGACCGGCTCACACCGAGCAGTCGCGCATCCGCAACTTCTGCATCATCGCGCATATCGACCATGGCAAGTCGACGCTCGCGGACCGGATGCTGCAGCTCACGGGGATCGTCGGGCAGCGCGATATGCGCGACCAGTACCTCGATCGCATGGACATCGAACGCGAGCGGGGCATCACGATCAAGTCCCAGGCCGTGCGCATGCCCTGGGCGGTCGCCGATGAGGCCTACGCGCTCAACATGATCGACACGCCCGGGCACGTCGACTTCACCTACGAGGTCTCCCGATCGCTCGCCGCCTGCGAAGGCGCGGTCCTCCTCATCGACGCGGCTCAGGGCATCGAGGCCCAGACCCTCGCCAATCTGTACCTCGCGCTCGAGAACGACCTCGCGATCATCCCGGTGCTCAACAAGATCGACCTGCCGGGCGCCCAGCCCGAGAAGTACGCCCACGAGGTCGCCCAGCTCATCGGTTGCGATGAGGACGAGGTCCTGCGCGTCTCCGGCAAGACGGGCGAGGGCGTGACCGGGCTCCTCGATCGGATCGTCGAGGTCGTGCCCGCGCCGGCCGGAGACCCCGAGGGCGCGACGAGGGCGATGATCTTCGATTCCGTGTACGACACCTACAGGGGCGTCGTCACCTACGTGCGCGTCGTCGACGGGCGGCTGGGCACGCGTCAGCGCGTGAAGATGATGTCGACGGGCGCGACTCACGAGCTCCTCGAGATCGGCGTGATCTCCCCGGAGCCGACTCCCTCGGAGGGCATCGCCGCGGGCGAGGTCGGGTACCTCATCACGGGCGTGAAGGACGTGCGCCAGTCCCGCGTGGGCGACACCGTGACCTCGAACGTCCGGGGCGCCGATCAACCCCTGGCCGGTTACCGCGATCCGAAGCCGATGGTGTTCTCCGGGATCTACCCCGTTGACGGCACCGACTTCCCCGATCTGCGCGACGCCCTCGAGCGCCTCCAGCTCAACGACGCGGCGCTCACCTACGAGCCCGAGTCCTCCGCGGCCCTCGGCTTCGGCTTCCGCTGCGGCTTCCTCGGGCTCCTCCACCTCGAGATCATCCGCGAGCGCCTCGAGCGCGAGTTCGGCCTCGATCTCATCGCGACCGCACCGAACGTCGTCTACACGGTGATCGCCGAGGACGGGAGCGAGATCCGCGTCGAGAACCCCTCGGCCTTCCCCGAGGGGAAGATCTCCGAGGTCCGCGAGCCCCTCGTCGAGGCGACCATCCTCACTCCGACCGACTTCACGGGAACGGTGATGGAGCTGTGCCAGGAGCGCCGCGGCGCGATGAAGGGCATGGATTACCTGAGCGAGGAGCGGGTCGAACTCCACTACACGATCCCCATGGCCGAGATCGTCTTCGACTTCTTCGACCAGTTGAAGTCCCGGACCCGCGGCTACGCCTCCCTCGACTACCAGGAGAAGGGGGAGCAGGTCGCCGACCTCGTCAAGGTCGACATCCTCTTGAACGGCGATCGCGTGGACGCCTTCAGCGCGATCGTCCACAAGGACGCCGCCTACGCCTACGGGCAGCGGATGACGAAGCGCCTCAAGGAGCTCATCCCGCGCCAGCAGTTCGAGATCCCCGTCCAGGCGGCGGTCGGCGCGCGGGTCATCGCCCGCGAGACGATCAAGGCCCTGCGCAAGGACATGCTCGCGAAGTGCTACGGCGGCGACATCACCCGTAAGCGCAAGCTCTTGGAGAAGCAGAAGGAGGGCAAGAAGCGGATGAAGTCGATCGGCCGGGTCGACGTCCCGCAGGAGGCCTTCATCGCGGCCCTCACCTCCGACGTGCCGACGGGCAAGAAGTGAACGGCGCTTCGCGGCGGACCCTGGAGGAGGGCGCCGCCGAGGGCGTCTTCCTCGCGCGGACGAAGTCCTTCACGCGCCGAACGCGCGAGCTCCCTCCCAACCTCCAGCGGACCTGGGACGAGCACGCCTCCCGCTATTTCATCGAGGTCGAGCGCGATCTCGGCCATACGACCGTCGCCGCCGGTGTGCGCTTCGATCCTCTCGAGCTCTTCGGCCGCAGGGCGCCTCTCACGATCGAGATCGGTTCGGGCACCGGCGAGCAGATCGTCGCCGCGGCCGCCTCCCATCCCGAGCGCGACTACCTCGCCTTCGAGGTGTGGGTCCCCGGGATAGCGAAGCTCATCTCGAAGGCGGCGGCCGCGGGGGTCGGCAACATCAGGGTCGTCGAGGCCGACGCCCAGCTCGCGCTCCCGATCGTCTTCGACGACGCGATCGCCGATGAAGTGTGGACCTTCTTCCCCGACCCCTGGCGCAAGGCCCGGCATCGCAAGCGCAGGCTCGTCTCCGACTCCTTCGCCCCGGAGGTCGCCCGCGTCCTCGTCGACGGGGGAGCGTGGAGGCTCGCGACCGACTGGGACGACTACGCGTGGCAGATGCGCGACGTCATCGAGGCCTGCGAGCTCTTCGCGAACCCCTATGAGGGCGAGCGCCCCGATCCTTCCGACCCGGAGCCCGGGCGCGGCGGTTTCGCCCCGCGTTTCGCCGGGCGCGTGGTGACTCATTTCGAGACGCGCGGCATCGACGCCGGGCGGATCGCCCACGACCTCGTCGCCGTCCGTCTTCCCCGTGGTGACGAGGGCGGGGCCGCGGAGCCTGCGAGCGATGGGGACGGAAGCGCGGGCCGATGAGCCCCGCCCAGCCGGATGGCATCGCCTGGCCGAAGGACGGGCGTCTCGAGGCCGAGCTCGCCGAAGCGGACTCCGGCAGGCCGCTCAGCCTCTACGTCCACGTCCCCTTCTGCTCGGTGCGCTGCGGCTACTGCGACTTCAACACCTACACGGTCGGCTTCGGTCCGGGAGCGGAGCCCGGATCCTATGCGCGGAGCGTGCGCGCGGAGGCCGAGCTCGCCGACCGCGTCCTGGCCGAGGCCGGATGGGCCCGGCGCGATGCGAGCACGGTCTTCATCGGAGGCGGTACTCCCACGCTCCTCGAGGCGACTGAACTCGCGCGGATCCTCGACGATCTGCGCGACGTCGTCGGCATCGCGCAGGGCGCGGAGGTGACGATCGAGGCCAATCCCGATTCCGTCGATGCGCAGGCGCTCGCGCGCCTCGCCTCGGCGGGGGTGACGCGCGTGTCATTCGGCATGCAGTCCGCAGTGCCCTCCGTTCTGGCCGTCCTCGATCGGACCCACGATCCGGCGCGCGTCCCCGAGGTCGTCGCCGCCGCGAAGGGCGCGGGACTCGATGTCTCCCTGGATCTCATCTACGGGACGCCGGGGGAGGGGCTCGACGATTGGCGCCGCTCCCTCGATGCCGCGATCGCGATGGAGCCCGGTCATGTCTCCGCCTACGCCCTCGTCATCGAAGAGGGGACGAAGATGGGGGCGATGCTCGCCCGCGGCGAACTCCCCGAGCCCGATCCGGACGACGAGGCGGCGAAGTACGAGCTCGCCGATGAACTCCTCGGAAGCGCCGGCTACCGCTGGTACGAGATCTCGAACTTCGCACGCCCCCGTGAGACGGAGGCCGCCACTGCGGCCTCGGCGCTCAGCCGCGCCTCGAAGCACAATCTCGCCTACTGGCGCGATCACGATTGGTGGGGATTCGGCCCGGGCGCGCATTCGCACATCGGGCGCTACCGCTGGTGGAACGTCAAGCATCCGGGAGCGCACGCCGCCAGGCTCGTCGCGGGCGCGAGTCCGGCCGCCGCGGGCGAGATCCTCGACGAGGAATCGCGGCGGCTCGAGAAGGTCATGCTCGCCGTGCGGATCGCGGAGGGGATCGGAACGGGGGAGGTCCCGGTGCCCGGGGCCGTCCCGGCGCTCATCGCCGAGGGGCTCATCGACGGCCGGGCCGCGCTCGAGGGCCGGATCATCCTCACCCTGCGGGGCCGCCTCCTCGCCGATCGGGTGACCGGCGCGCTCATGGGCTTCTGAGGAGCCGCTTCCCGCGGATCGCCTTCGCACCCTTCGACGGGCCCGGGGCGGTGAACGCACCGCCGCCGCCTCGACCTGCGGGGGCGGGTCCCGGGCCCTACCCTGGAGGGGAGGACCCCGGACCCCATCCGGGGACCGTTGAATGGAGGAGGACACCATGACGCAAGATCAGGGGCCCAAGCCCTACGTCGTCGACATCGAACAGGCGACGCTCGAGAACACGAACTACCGGACGACCCTGTGGACCGGGACGAATCTTCAGCTCACGGTCATGTGCATCCAGCCGGGGCACGACATCGGCCTCGAGATCCACGAGGACCACGACCAGTTCCTCCGCATCGAGTCCGGCTCCGGGCTCGTCCAGATGGGGCCGGCGAAGGACGAGCTCAGCTTCGAGGTCGAGGCGCACGACGACGATGCGATCTTCATCCCGGCCGGTACCTGGCACAATGTCACGGCGATCGGGGATGCTCCGATGAAGGTCTATTCGATCTACTCCCCGCCCGAGCACGCGCACGGCACCGTCCACGTCACCTACGAGGAGGCGATGGCCGCCGAGGCCGCCGAGCACTGACGCTCCGATCGGCATGCGCCCCCGGGTGTCCGCAAGGGCCCGGGGGCGCATGAGCGTCCACGGGGTGCGAGCACCACGATTCGTCCTTCAACGCCGGATCGTCAGGGGCGAGGCCGGTGATAGGCTCACCTGTGCTGAACTCGATACAGAAACGAGCCGAAATGAGTAAGCCCTCAGCCAGTGCCGGCGCGTCTATCAAGGAGCTGACCCTCCGCGGCGTAGCCATCGGCGGCATCATCACCTTGATCTTCACCGCCGCGAACGTGTACCTCGGCCTCAAAGCCGGTCTCACCTTCGCCACCTCGATCCCCGCAGCGGTGATCTCGATGGCGGTCCTGCGCTCCTTCAAGGACCACACGGTCCAGGAGAACAACATCGTCCAGACGATCGCCTCGGCGGCGGGGACCCTTTCCGCGATCATCTTCGTCCTGCCCGGACTCGTGATGATCGGCTGGTGGCAGGGCTTCCCCTACTGGCAGTCCGTGCTCGTCATCGGCCTCGGCGGCATCCTCGGCGTCATGTACTCGATTCCCCTGCGCCGCGCCCTCGTCACCCACTCCGACCTGCCCTACCCCGAAGGCGTGGCCGGAGCGGAGGTCCTCAAGGTCGGCGACACCTCGGAGGGCGCCGAGGAATCCGGACGGGGCCTTCGCGCGATCATCTGGGGCGGCCTCTCCTCGGCGGGCTTCGCCGTCCTCGGCTCCCTCAAGGCCGTCGGCACCGAGATCGGCACGGCCTTCCGCGTCGGCGCGGGCGGCTCGATGGCCTCCGCATCCCTGTCCCTCGCCCTCATCGGCGTCGGCCATCTCGTGGGCCTGGGCGTCGGCGTGGCGATGATCGTCGGCGTCCTCATCTCCTACGGAGTGATCCTCCCGATCCTCTCCTCCGGTCAGATCGCCGATCCCGCCGGCCTCGCCGACACCGTCGCGAGCGTCTTCCGCTCCGACGTGCGCCTCATCGGCGCCGGTACGATCGCCGTCGCCGCGATCTGGACGCTCATCAAGCTCCTCGCCCCGATCATCGGGGGCATCAGGGACTCCCTCGCCTCCACGGCCAAGCGCGCAGCGGGCGAGCAGCTCCCCCTGACCGAACAGGATCTGTCCGGCAAGGTCGTCATCGGAGTCACCGTCGCCTCGATGCTCCCGATCGGGGCCCTCCTGTGGCTCTTCCTCAAGGACACCCCGGTCGGGCACAACGCCCTCGGCCTCATCCTCGTGTCCATCCTCTTCATCCTCCTCACCGGCCTCGCCGTCGCATCCGTCTGCGGATACATGGCTGGCCTCATCGGCTCCTCGAACTCGCCGATCTCAGGAGTCGGCATCATCGTGGCGATCGCGGCGGCGCTCGTCGTCAAGGCCGTGCACGGCACGGTCCAGGGCGACGAGCTCTCCGCACTCGTCGCCTACACCCTCTTCACCGCGGCGATCGTCTTCGGCATCGCGACGATCTCGAACGACAACCTCCAGGACCTCAAGACGGGCCAGCTCGTGGGCGCCACGCCCTGGAAGCAGCAGCTCGCCCTCGTCATCGGCGTGGGCTTCGGCGCGGTCATCATTCCGCCCGTCCTCAACCTCATGTCGAACGCCTTCGGCTTCCAGGGCGCGGCAAACGCCGGCCCCAACGCCCTGGCCGCCCCGCAGGCCTCCCTCATCACCGACCTCATCACCGGGGTCTTCGGCGGGGACCTCAACTGGAGGCTCCTCGGCATCGGCGCCCTCATCGGCGTCGGCGTCATCATCATCGACGAGGTCCTGAAGAAGACGACGAAGCGCTACTCGCTCCCGGGTCTGGCCGTGGGCATGGGCATGTACCTCCCGATGGCCATCACGATCATGATCCCGATCGGCGCCCTCCTCGGCGCGATCCACGACCGTTGGGCCCGCACGACGAAGAACCCCGAGTCGGCCAAGCGCCTCGGCACCCTCGTCGCCACCGGCCTCATCGTCGGCGAATCCCTCTGGGGCGTCGTCTACGCCGGAATCGTCGGCTTCTCCGGGAACGACTCACCGCTGGCGCTCATGCCGGATTCCTTCGCAGGGGCGGCGCCCTGGATCGGCGCGATCGTCTTCGCCGCGATCGTGGCTCTCCTCTACCGCCGCGCCCGCCAGGGCGCTGAAACCGTCGCCTGACGGATCTGAACACGGACCCGGCCCCGAGGCCGGGTCCGTGGCGTTTCGCGAGCCTGGAGCCCCCGGGAGCCTCTAGGGTGGGCGGGTGAGCCTACCGAACCCCTACGATCCCTACGGCACCGATGTCTTGAGCGTCGACCCCCACCGGGAGGGGCCGGGCGCCCGTCGGCCCCGCTCAACCGAGGTCCGCATCGAAATGGGAATGGTCCTCGAGGACGTGACGACCGGCTGGGTCGGCGCCGTCGTCGGCGTCGAGAAATCCGGCGGCATCCATCTCGTCGAGCTGGAGGACCGCCACGGGCGCAGGCGCTCCTTCCCTCTGGGAGCGGGCTTCTGGCTCGAGGGCAGGCCGGTCATCGCCCTGCCGCCGCTGCCCTCTTCGGCGCGTCAGGCGCCTTCGCTCGCGACGCCGGCGGGCAGGAGGCTGACGAACTCCGGGTCGATCGCCGCGCCGAAATCGCGGGCGCGCGTGGCCAGGGCCTCGCGCATCTGGGTCGAGGGCAAGCACGATGCGGAACTCGTCCAGCACGTGTGGGGCGATGACCTCGCAGAAGCGGGAGTCGCAGTCCAACTGCTCGAAGGCGTCGACAACCTGGAGGAGATCCTCGAAGTCTTCTCGCCCTCGGATGACGTGCGCGCGGGCATCCTCGTCGATCATCTCGTCGCGGGTTCGAAGGAGTCGCGCATCGCAGAGCGGGTGATGAAGCGCTGGGGGAGTTGCGTCCTCGTCCTCGGCCACCCCTACGTGGACGTCTGGCAGGCGGTCAAACCGGCGCGACTCGGCCTCGAGAAGTGGCCCGAGGTGCCGCGCGGGACCGACATCAAGGCGGGGACTCTGCGGGCGCTGGGCTGGCCGGCGCGCACGCAGGCGGATATCGCGATGGGCTGGAAGCGGATCCTCGCGGCCGTGGGCGACTACCGCGACCTCGAACCCGCACTGCTCGGCCGCGTGGAGGCCCTCATCGATTTCGTCACGGAGCCGGGCACCCGTTAGGCGCGGTGCGCCATCGCGGGAAAAGCGGAGTAGGCTTGGCACTCAGGAATGACGAGTGCCAGATCGAGATCCCGGGGGAGGTGCCATGAGCGAGGACCGCAGGCTCGACGTCCTCCGTGCGATCGTCACCGAGTACGTCCACACCCGCGAACCGGTCGCCTCCAAGGCCATCGCCCAATCCCACGATCTGGGCGTCTCCTCGGCCACGATCCGCAACGACATGGCCCTCCTCGAAGAGGCGGGCCTCATCTACCAGCCCCACACGAGCGCGGGGCGCGTCCCCACGGACAAGGGCTACCGGGTCTTCGTCGATTCGCTCGCGGCCCTCAAACCGATGAGCGCACCGGAGAAGCACGCCGTCGAAACCTTCCTCGGCGACTCGGTCGACCTCGACGACGTGGTCGCCAAGACCGTGCGCCTGCTCGCGCAGGTCACCCATCAGGTCGCCGTCGTCGAGTACCCGAGCCTGTCGCGCCAGGCCCTGCGCCGCGTCGAAGTCCTGGACCTCGGGCCGAGCAGGCTCCTCGTCATCGTCATCACGAGGCTCGGCAGGGTGGACGAGCGCACCCTGGATCTCGCCCGGCCCGTCGCCCCCGCGACGATCCGGGCGCTGAGGGAGAAGCTCAATGAGATCGGCGAGGGGCGGAGCGCCGACGAACTGCTCCTCCTGGTCGACGACCTCGCCGAATCCTTCCCGCCCGAAGAACGCCCGGCCGTCGACGCGGTCGCCGACGCCCTCGTCGATCTGCTCCGCCCGACCGGTGAATCGAAGATCGTGATCTCGGGGATCTCCAACCTCGCGCGGGGGGCCCTCGACTTCCACGACCTCGCCCCCGTCCTCGACGCCCTGGAGGAGCAGGTCGTCCTCCTGCGCCTCTTCTCCGAGTTCAAGGACGACGACATCCACGTGCGCATCGGGGCGGAGAACGCCCACGACGCCCTCGCGCAGACCTCCGTCGTCGCGGGCACCTACCGCGCGGCGATGCCCGCCGGCGACTCCTTCGCGCACCTGGGAGTGGTCGGCCCCACGCGCATGGACTACGTCCGCACGATGTCGACGGTGCGAGCCGTCGCCGCCTACCTGTCACGATTCCTCGACCGATGACACGGACTCCACCCCGGATCCCCACGAGAAACGAACGAGAGTGAACGATTACTACGAGGTCCTCGGCGTCGCCCGCACTGCGAGCCAGGACGAGATCAAGAAGGCCTACCGGAAGAAGGCCCGGCAGCTGCACCCCGACTACGCCGGTCCCGAATCCGAAGAGGCCTTCAAAGAACTCTCGGTGGCGTACGAAACGCTCTCGGACCCCGAGAAACGGCAGATGTACGACATCGGGGGCCCGGACGCCCTGCGCGGAGGCGGCGGGGCCCCCTTCACGGGCGGCGGCTTCTCAGACTTCTTCGACGCGATGTTCTCCGGCTTCTCGGGCGCCTCTCAGGGGCCCGCGTCCAGGACCCGGCGCGGCGCCGATCAGCTCATCGGACTCGACATCACCCTCGAGGAGGCGACCTTCGGCGCGAAGAAGTCCGTCTCCTTCGGGACCTACGCCGTCTGCTCGACATGCTCGGGGTCGATGTGCGAGCCGGGCACCCGCCCGCTCGTCTGCCAGACCTGTTCGGGAACGGGGTCGGTGACCCGCATCCAGAACACCATGTTCGGGCGCATGAAGTCGCAAGGGCCCTGCCAGACCTGTCAGGGTTACGGGACTCTCATCGAGAATCCCTGCCACGAGTGCTCGGGCCAGGGGCGCGTGAGAACGCGGCGCACTCTGTCGATCGACGTGCCGGTCGGCGTCGACGAGGGCGCGCGCATCCGCGTCATGGGCGAGGCCGAGGTCGGACCCGGCGGCGGTCCGCAGGGCGACCTCTACCTCGAGGTCCACGAACTCCGGCACGAGGTCTTCGACCGGCGCGGAGACGATCTGCACGCGTGGATCACCATCCCGATGACGACCGCCGCCCTCGGCACCGAATTCGAACTCGCCACCCTCGACGGCCCCAAGGCGGTGAGGATCGAGGCGGGCACGCAGCCGAACGCCGACATCGTCTTGAGGGGGCTCGGAGTCGGACGCCTGCAGCGCCCCGGGCGCGGCGACCTCCATGTCCACATCGACGTGGCGATCCCGACGAAGCTCGATGAACGGTCGCGCGAACTGCTCGAAGAGCTCGCCTCGCTCCGCAAGGAGACGCGCGTGGAGCCCAAGCGCCGCGAGCAGGGCGTCTTCGGCAAGCTCAAAGAGAAACTCACGGGTCAGTGACTCGCCCGGTCTTCTTCTTCGAGGATCGCGGCCTGGTCGAGGCCGCTCCCGGCGACACCCTGAGCCTCGACGGGGATGAGGGGCGGCACGCGGGCGCCGTGAAGCGGATCGGGGCCGGCGAGGAGATCGACCTCGTCGACGGCCGCGGAACCCGCGCGGTGTGCGAGGTGCTCGCCGCAGACCCCAAGGGTCTGTCCCTGCGCGTGCTCCGCGTCGACAGGGAGCCCGGGGCGGAGCCGCGCCTCCTCCTCGTTCAGGCCCTCGCCAAGGGCGGACGGGATGAGCAGGCGATCGAGACCTGCACGGAGATCGGCATCGATGAAGTGATTCCGTGGCAATCGGATCGCGCGATCGTCAGGTGGGCGGGTCCCAAGGCCGTCAAGGGCCGGGCGAAGTGGGTCTCGGTCGTGCGGGCCGCTGCGAAGCAGGCCCGCAGGGCCTTCATCCCCGAAGTCGCTGAAGTCCTCGACACCAAGGCGCTGCTCGCCTTCGTCCGGGACGCGACGGATTCGGGCTCCCTGGTCCTCCTGTGCCACGAGGAGGCCCGCGCGCCCCTGACCGGCCTCATCGCCTCGGACCCCGACCGATTCCGCGACGCCCCCTCCCTCGTGGTCCTCGTCGGACCGGAAGGGGGAGTATCGCCGAGGGAGACCGCCGACCTCGTCGAGGCCGGCGCGATCCTCATCGGACTGGGCCGCAACGTCCTGCGCTCCTCGACGGCCGGCGCGGTTTGCGCGACGCTCCTCGCGGCGGCCGCCTCGCGGATCTGAGCCACCGGCGCCCCAGTGGGCCCTGGCTCCCCTCAGCCCAGATCGCCCGAGATCGTGAAGGTCATCGAATGCGACTGGCCGGGCGCGAGGACGATCACGCCCTCGTGCGAATTGAAAGCATCGGGCGGGCAGGTCATCGGCTCGACGGCGACCGATCGACGGCCGAGGTGATCGGCGGTGAAGACCTGCACCCAGGGGGCCTCGGCGGCCAGGGACACGGACTTCCCGCTCGACGGATCGCGGAGCGTCACGGCCCAGCCGCCCTCGGGCAGGCCCGTGAAGGCGTGATCGACCGACTGATCTCCCAGGAGGCGCCCCGTCCGGAAATCGCGATCGAGTTCGCCGACCGGGCGCAGGGCCACCGGGGCGAGACGCTCGTCGACCTCGAGGATCGAAGACGCCGGAACGCTCAGCTCGTAGCCGGCGTTCGGGGCGTTGTCGAGCGTGAGGTAGGGGTGGGAGGAGACGCCGTAGGGCGCGGGCTCATCCCCGATGTTCGTGGCGTGGAGCGTCACCGAGAGGCCGCGCTCCTCGCTCAGGGCGTAGGTGACCCAGGCCTCCAGGGCCCAGGGGTATCCGTAACGCGGGGCGATGAAGGCCCCGAGGGTCGCCGAATCGGAATCCGCGTGGACGATGTCCCAATCGACCCAGGTCATCAGCCCGTGAAGGGCCGCTCCGGTGGCGGGCTCATTCACGGGCACGCGGTATTCGACGCCCTCCCAGGTGTAGGCGCCCCCGGCGATGCGATTCGGCCAGGGCATGAGGGTCTTGCCGAGATAGCCGTCGGGGAGTTCGTCCGCCGCATGGGGCATGACGAGGTCGGCGCCGTCCAAGGTCAGTCCTGCGATGCCCGCGCCGACGGAGACGATTCGCGCCTCGTAGGCCCCCGAGCTCAAGCGGATCTCGGTGCCTGAAGCGTGTCGCGTTTTCATGGAGCCTCCTCATCGATGGATCTTCGCAACATCCTAGGACCAATCCTCCCTCCTCAAGGCCGACATGGGATGCGAGTACGATCGGGAGGGTCTTGGCCGCCAGGCATGCCGCTTCAGGAGGAAGGATTCTAAGATGACTGCTCTCACCGGCGATTGCGCCCTCGCCCCGGAATCGATCGACGCCCTGCGCGCCTCGAGCGCCGATCCCGCGGCGCGTCTCGCCCGCAACGCGGTGACCGTGAGCGGGATCGACAAGGCGAGCGTGGATCGCGAGCGCGTCATCGCCACACCGAGCGTGGTCTCCCACAAACTCGACACCTGGAAGGTCACCGCGCAGAAGAAGTCGGGCCGGTGCTGGTTGTTCTCCTCCCTCAATCTTCTGCGCGCGAACGCGCGGGTGAAGCTCGGGGTCAAGGACTTCGAGTTCTCGCAGAACTACGTGTTCTTCTGGGACAAGCTCGAGCGGGCCAACTGGTTCCTCACCGACGTCATCGCGACCGCGGATGAGCCCCTCGACGGGCGCCTCCTCCAGTTCCTGCTCGCCGATGTCCTCGGCGACGGCGGCCAATGGGACATGGCGGTCTCCCTCTACCTCAAGCACGGACTCGTCCCCAAGGAGGCGATGCCCGAGACGGAGGCCTCCTCGAATTCGCACCGGATGAACACCCAGCTCCAGGTCCTCCTGCGTCGGTCCGCCCTCGAGCTCCGCGGGCTCGTCGCGTCGGGCGCAGCCGAGGACGAGGTCGGGGCCGCGAAGGCGGAGGTCTTGAAGAAGGTCTGGCGGATCCTCGTCATCAGCCTCGGCGAACCGCCCCGATCCTTCGACTGGGAGTGGCGCGACGACGAGGGCGCCTTCCACCGCGAGGGCGAGCTCACGCCGCTCGAGTTCGCTGAGAAGTACGCGGGGATCGACCTCGCCGATTACGTGTGCCTCGTCGACGATCCGCGCCCCGAGCATCCCAAGGGCGCGGCCCTGACGGTCGATCATCTCGGCAATGTCGTCGGCGGCCGCCAGATCCGCTACATCAACGCCGACATCGCCGAGATCAAGCGGCTCGCCGCCCGCGCGATCGCCGAGGGCGAGCCCGTCTGGTTCGGCGCCGACGTCCTCCAGCAGTCCGAGCGCGATGCGGGCCTCCTCGTCGCGGGCGTCCACGACTATTCGGGGCTCTTCGGGGTCGATCTGGCCACCACGAAGGAGCAGCGCCTGCGCACGGGTGAATCCGCGATGAACCACGCGATGCTCTTCACCGGCGTCGACATCGCCGAGGACGGGTCGACGCGCCGCTGGCGCGTCGAGAACTCCTGGGGGGAGGATGCGGGCGAGAAGGGCTACTTCACGATGGATGACGCGTGGTTCGACGACTACGTCTTCGAGGTCGTCGTGCGCGCTTCGGCCCTGCCCGAGGATCTGAGGCCGGCGTTGGACGCCGAGCCGATCCATCTGCCCGCCTGGGATCCGATGGGCACTCTCGCCTGATCCTTCTCGCCGGGGCCGCGCGCCCCTTCGGCGGGGTCATGCCCGTCGAGGGCGTGCGGGGGGTTTTGATCTCACGGGCGACGAAGGAGGCCGCATGACCGTTCGACCGATCGTGGTGATGGGGGAGGAGGTCCTCCACCGTCCGGCCGCGCCCGTGACCGCCTTCGACGGGGCTCTTCGCGGACTCGTCCGCGACATGTTCGACACGATGCGGGCCGCCCCGGGAGTCGGTTTGGCGGCGCCCCAGATCGGCGTCGACGCCCGGGTCTTCGTCTGGAGTTACGGCGGGCTCCACCCCTTCGACAGGGAATACGGTCCCGCCCTGGGGATGACGATCCCCTCGCCGTCGAGCGGGGCGGTCATCAATCCGCACCTCGAACTCGACTGGAAGGGGGCGGAGCTTCTGCCCGAGCGGCTCGATCTCGAGCGCGAGCACGAGGGATGCCTGTCCTTCCCGGGGTACCAGTATCCGATCAGGCGCGCGCCCCGGGCCGTCCTTGAAGGATTCGATATCGATGGCGGGCCGATCCGCATCGAGGCCGTCGCGTGGCTTGCGCGGATCTTCCAGCACGAGTACGGCCATCTCCTCGGGGAGCTCTACGTCGATCGTCTGGCGGGGCCGTGGGCGGACGAGGTCGCAGCGCAGGCCCGCATCCGGGGGTGGGGGCGCCCGGGCGTCTCATGGATGCCCGGATCTGAGGGATGAGACGCGCTCCGGCCCGTCGTCCGAATGCTCGCGCATCCGAATGACGGGCCGGAGCCTGGCGCTCAAGGGCCGGGATCTGGATCTCAGCCGACGCGGCGGCGCAGCGCCACGGCTCCCAGGCCGGCCAGGAGGCCCGCAGCGAGGATCAGGCCCATCGCGTCGCTACCGGTGTTCGCCAGCGCCGCGCCCTTGCCGGGCGTGACGGCTCCGGGGGCCGGTGCGGGCGCCGGCGCCTTGACCGTCAGCGCCACTTCGGCTGCGGCGCCCGTCGAGGCGTCGGTGAGGATCACCTTGTGCGCGCCCGGTGCGGTTTCTTTCGGGACCGTGAAGGTGAAGACCACGGTGCCCTTGGCGTCGGCCTTCGTCTTGCCGATCGTGAAGGGATCGGAGTGGAGGACGGCTTCGATCTCGTGATCGGCTTCGAAACCGGTGCCCGTGACGGTGACGGTGGCGCCCGCGACGACCTCGGGCGCATCGATGACCGCAGTCGGTCCGTCCTGAGGTCCGGGCTCGGGTTCGGGAAGCGGGCCGGGCGTGAGCGACCAGTTGGCGACGAAGAAGTCCTTCGGATCGATCGTGCCGGAGGCCTGAGCCGAATCGATGAGGAGCTGGCGGATTTCGACGAGCTCGTTGTAGACGATCGGAGCAGCCGTCACGTGCGGGTATCCGCCGCCGCCGGACTGGCGGTAGTTGTTGATCGCCATGACGAACCGCTGGTCGGCCGTCACGGGGGCGCCGTTCCAGGCGAGGTCGACGATGCGTTCGCCCACGGGCTTCGTCACGTCGATCGTGTAGGTGACGCCGGTCAGGGCGTCGTAGTTGTAATCGGGAACGGGCTTGCCCTCGAACACGGCGTTGAGATCCGTGTCCGGATTCAGCGTCGCTCCGGGCTCGAGCTGCTTGAAGTACTTCGCGGAGTACTCCAGGTAGTCCTTGATCTGGGAGCCGGTGACCTCGACGCCCAGGAGGGTGTTGTCGTAGATGTACAGGCCCGCGATGTCCTTGATCGAGACCGGGCCCTTCGGGAACACGGCGTCCTTGGAGAAGGGGGAGACCTGGGCGATCACCGGGAGGCCTTCAGCGGCGGTGCCCTTGATGCCCGCGCGGACCGCGTCCTCCATGTTCTTGCCGATGAAGTCGAGGATGGCGGTGTCCTCGTAGCGGGCGGTGCCTGCGGGCATCTGCTCCGTCGCGTTGGCGACGATCGTCTTGACGTAGCCCACGGTGTCGGCGTGATCGGTGCTGAGCACCGGGTCCTTCATGAGGGCGTCGCAGGCGGTGCCGCTCGCGGCATGGCGCGTGACCCAGGAGGCGACCGTCGTGTCGACGTCAGTCGTCGGCCAGGCGACGGAGGCCCTGTCCTTAGCATCGAAGACGAGGGGCAGTGAGATCTCGGGCAGGGAGGAGGAGAAGTACTTCGGCTGCGTGACGATGAGGGGCTCGCCGTTCGGCGTGTGGGTCACCTTCACCGGTTCGTCCTTGTGGGTGTGCCCGATGACGAGGAGGTCGATGTCATCGACCTGAGTCGAGAGGAACTGGGCCGTGTCCTCGTCGAGTGCGGAGGCATCCCAGGCGGTCGACTGGCCCATGCCGGTGTGCGCGAGGACGACGATGATATCGGCGCCGGCCTCCTTCATCTGCGGGACGTACTCGCGGGCGACCTCCGTCGGGTCGCGGAACTCGAGGGTCCCCTCGACGTTCGCCTTGTCCCAGATCCTCACTCCCGGGGTGACCAGGCCGAGGACGCCGATCGTGACCGGTTTGCCCGCAACGGTCTTCTCGATGAGCTCGTAGGGCTCGAAGTAGGGCTCCGTCGTCCCGGGCGCCACGGCATTGGCGTTCAGGGCGGGGGAGTCGAGGTCGCGCATGTACTTCGCGAGGGTGTCGAGGCCGTAGTTGAATTCGTGATTGCCGAGGGCGTTGGCGTCGTAGCCCAGGAGGTTGAAGGCCTGCGCCATGGGGTGGATCGGATCCCCGGTGAGCTTCGCGGGCTGCTTCGCCGCGAGGTAGGTCAGGGGCGAGCCCTGAATCGCGTCGCCGTTGTCGACGAGGAGCACGGACTCGGCCCCCTGCTTCGCGCGGACATCCTCGATCGCGGAGCAGACGTTCGCGAGGCCGACTTCCTTGCCCGCCGCGGGAGCCGAATCCTTGAAGTAGTCCCAGTTGTAGACCCGGCCGTGGACGTCCGTGGTCGCGAGGACCGTGAGGGTCCCGGTGTCCCCCTCGGCCGCGTGAGCTGGTGCGGATACCGGCAGTACGGTGAGTGCGAGGGCCGACGCGAGTGCGAGCGGCAGCACTGAGCGTTTCTGCAAAGAAGTCATCCTTGATCCTTTACATGTTGATGGTCCCGGAGTGAAGAACCGGGATTGGGAAGGATATCGCTCCCGGGGCTCACTTCGAAATCGTTTCGCAGAATCCGTTCTGTGGGGCGCGTCACCAAAGGTCGTGAGTCCTCAACCCTCTCACCGCGCAAGAGGGGGAGCGCCGCCCTCGAAAAGCACGAGAATGCGGGGCGGACGCCGACGCGCCCGCCCCGCCTCACGCATTCCGCGTTCAGGACGCGATCTTCTCCCGGATCACGATGTCCATGATCCGCAGGTTCATGACGATGAACTTGCCGAGCTGATAGATCTTGTTCCTGCGATGCCGCAGCGTCGAGGGCATGGGCAGGGGCGCCCGCCCGATCCGCTCCTGCTGCTCGGGGTCGAGCTCCTCGATCGAGACTCTCTTGTCGCTCATGATTCCTCCTTCGATGATCACTCGGGGATCAGGGTCCACCCCGGCCGGGCCTTCGCCTTGTAGATGAACAGGTGATGGAGCATGTACTTGATCCAGTGCCCGAACAGGCCGATCTCGCCGCGCGTGTGATAGGGGTGCCGCCCGGTGAGCGGGTACTTCTCAGGGTTCGGCACGATCGGGTACATGATCATGGCCGCAGCCGAACCGTTCAGGAGGTTCGCGCCGGTGGAGGCGACGCAGGAGGCGCCCATTTCGGTCATCGAGGCCCGGCGGGGCGGGCGCTTCTTGCCCTTGATGCGGTCCGCGATCGTCTCGGCGACGGCGCGGGCGATCGTCCCCGAGGGCTGGCCGGTGCGCGGGGGAGCGGGGGCGATCGGCGTGCCCTTCGCGCTCTTGCGCGGCTTGGAGATCTGATGCGGCGGGGCGAAGGCGATGCCCGCGGCGAACATGTTCGGGTAGCTCGGGTTCTGGTAGGTCTCCGGCCAGTCCTCCGGCGCCCAATCCTCGTAGGAGGTCTTGGAGTAATCCGCATCGACTTTCATGAAGCCCGAGGGGGCGAAGACCGTCGAGGTGATGTCGGAGCCGTCCTTCGCGTACGCCTTGATGTCGTGCCCGGAGAAGGGCGGGAGGAGCATGGCGAAGTCGAAGTCGAGTTCGTGCTCGCTCCCGTCGAGGACCTCGTAGAACAGCCGCCCTTCTTCCACCCGCTTCACGGCGGCGCCCGAAATGGCCTTGACGCCGCGTTCGCGGAAGAGGGATTCGGTCCACAGCTGGGAGGTGGTCATGAAGCCGTTCTGCTTGAAGCGCATGCCGCCGACGCCGAAGTCGCCGAGCTCGTTCTCGTTGGTGATGTAGACGACCTCGCACATGTCGCGGACGCCCGCTTCGCGGAGTTCGAACTCGACGTTGAAGGCGTATTCGAAGGCCGCGCCCTGACAGGTGCAGGTTCCGTTGCCCGTCCCGATCACGAGGCGCTGGCGTTCACCGGCGCGGGCGGCCTCGACGATCTTGAGGAACTCCTTCGCGGTCTGGTCGGCGTGGGGGGCCGTGCAGACCGACAGGGAGTAGCCGTTATCGGGGCCGAGGCCCGGAGTGGCGTCGAACTTCAGCTTCGGCCCGGTCGCGTTGATGAGGTAGTCGAAGGGGATGAAGTCCTTGCGGCCGGCTTCTCCCGGAGCGGTGAACTCGATCTCCACCTGGGGGCTCGCGGCGTCGCCCCGTCCCTCGGGGTAGAGGGCGACGGCCTTCGCCTGGTGGAAGATGATGCCCTTCTTCTTGTAGACCGGTGCGAGCGGGAAGAGCACTGACTCCTTCTTCATGCGCCCGGTTCCGACCCAGATGTTGGAGGGGATCCAGTTCCACTGGGAGTTCGGACTCACGACGACGACGTCATGGGTCTTCGGGAGCATTCGGCGCAGGTGGAGGGCCGCTGTATGGCCTGCGACACCGGCGCCGAGTACAACGACACGTGCCATGGTTGATGAACCTCGGTTCTTGGGGACTTGCGTCGGCTTCGTTACCGCCGCGCCTGCGAGTATAGACAGAAAAGTCGTTCATTTGGGACCAATGGCCCATTTTCGCCTTCGTGAATCGCGAGAATCGCACGACTCCGCGCATTCGGGCGGGCGCGTGTCCGCGACGTAAGTCCTGGTCGCGCCTTCTTCGATCCCGCCTCCTGAGGAGGCCCCTGCCCCGGGAGCACAGGCGGGCGCGATTCCGCCGAGTGGCATTGCGCTCAGTTCCGAAAGCGCCCCGCCTGCCCGAGTCTCGATCTGCGAGGCCGGAGTCCCGAGCGAATCAGCGGCGGACCCATCGCGCCGCGGGGATGAAGCGGGATGCGGCGGCGAACATGCGAGAATCGAAGGACTCAGTCCTCAATCGTGCTCAGCCACGACGGGTTCACAGCGATTCCTTCAACGACGGATTCTTTCCGATACGGGCCGAGGGAGTCGATGGTGAGAAGGCTCTCCTTGCGTCCGTTCGCCCAGTCGTAGCGGGCGAGTTCCAGAACCTGACCGGGATCCTCCCCGTAGTCGAGGGCGTAGGCGTAGTTCCTCGTCACGTGGAAGCTCTGCGGCCAGAAGTCAGGGCCGCTGTTCGTCGCCGTGAAGGCCTGGCGGGCGACGGCGCTGTCCAGGTCGACGACGAATCCTCTGCCGTCGAAGAGGACGACATAGGCGGTATTGCCGTCTTGGAGGAATTCGGGATTCGTGAGGTCGTCGGCTCGCAGGCTGAGGGGGATCCCATCCGCATCAACCCACGGCACGACGGAGCGCGTTCCGTCGGCGAGGTCCCAGATGATGAATGCGGGGGAGCCCTGTTTGCGCTTGTCCCGCTCCTCGGGTGCCGGATGCGCCTCGAGGCGCCGGAAACCGGGGAAGTAGACCCGATCCCCCCGGCAGGCGATGTGCTTCGAGCCGCTGAAGCTCTGCTCGTCCAGGGGCGCGCTCGCGAGCACCTTCACGGGCTCATCGGGGTCTGAGGGGAGGAGCTCGGCGAGGAACTGGTAGTGGGTCCCCTCTTCGGCGGTGATGTCAGGAGGCAGGTGCGCGATCGCTTCATCCCTGAGGGAGGGCGCCCACGACGTTTCCCCGATCATGAAGAAGCGGTCGTCGCAGTAGCCGAAGTTGGTGAACACTCCGGGCGCCTCGACCCCGATGAATCCTTTTGAGTCGCCGTGGACGAGATATTGGATGAAGTCGGTGCCGTTGCCGCCCTCGTTGTAGAAGGCCGTGTAGCCGCCGTCGTCCGGGTGGGGGTAGCGATCGAGTTCACGGTACTGGTGGCGTCGTTCTTCGAGATGGAGTCCCGAACCGTCGACGAACCCCTCGTGATCGGGCGTGCCGAAGTACAGGCCGTCCTCGGTCCACAGGGGAGTCGCGTACTCCATGATCCCCGTTTCGCTCACGCGCGCCTCGCCCTTCTCATTCACGAGGGCGAGGTACCCCTTCGTCCCCTCGCCGTAAAGGGGAGCGACCCTGCCGCTGAGCTGGATCGCGAGAACCGCATCGTCGAGGGCGAAGTCCTTGTCGGAAACGCCGATCAGTGCACCGGCTTCGATTGTCGAGGAGCTTTGAGGGGCGTTCGGATCGCTCGCGGAAAGCAGGGGCACACAGGCAGCCGTGAGGCCGAGGGCGCTCAGGATGAGAAGGGGGAGAAGGGCGCGTGCGTTCCTTGTCATCTAGCAGCCTCTATCGCACTTCCCAGTTCTTTTTCGTATAGGGGGAGTTTTCGATGTCGTAGGGAAGGATTAATCCCGGAGGAAGCTCGCCCCCATCGAGATCGACTCCGGTGGTTCGCAGATAGGCGAGCCAGACGAGTTGCGAGCATGTGAGTGAGTTCGGATTGGTGTCTCTCGGGCTGACCATGTTTGGAACAGTGTCGAGTAGTTTCAGTGAAGGATAACGGTATCCTCGGAGATTCGTGTAGGCGTAGTCGGCGGCGAGGTTCTGAGCGTGCTGGCTCAATGTTGTTTCAAAGAGCTTCGTGCCGGATGGACCTGCGATTTCGTTCGTGTAGTGCCAATTGCTGAGGGTGCCGGGCCCGCTCGCCTCGACGACCCAGTAGGTGTCGCCGTAGATCCCGGTATGCCCGTGATTGAAGATGTGAGTCGCAGGGCTGATATAGATGTCGCCCTTGTAATAGGAATCCGGAAGTTTGGGGTATGCTGCGCGTGTCTGGATGCCGCCTGAATCGCTGGGCGCTTGTCCGTCGATGGATTGGTGCATCGCTTCATCGTTGAGGCGAGTTTCCTCAATGATCTGTTCAAGGTATTCATCGGGCGCGTAACCGAATTTCTCGGCCTGCTTCGCGAATGCGTCGATAAGAAACTCTCTTGATGCCTGCTTCATCTCGGGATAAAGCTCGATCAATTCCTGATACAAATCGCGATCTTCGGCGCTCGTTGGCGGAGTGATGCCGGTAATGCTGAGAAGGGAAAGGGCTGCCACTGTTATTGTTTTGAAGAGAATGCGGTTCATCATTGAGCCTCTCAATCAATGGAGGGGGAGCTGACATTCAATACCGGGGAGTTTTCTGAAGGTGTCGAAGATATTTGGAAAAGTGCGAGTCCGGGAGTTCGCGGGGGTGTTGATCGTGAAGATTCTTTAGCGTGATTGCGCGGGTGCGTTGCCGGTCGCTTCTTCTACGGCCCTCCGCATCGCCTCGTCGTTCTCGCGAGTCTCCCTGATCACGGCTTGCAGATAGTCCTCGGTCGTCATCCCCACTTTCGCAGCATATTCCGAGAATGCCGCGACTAGCCTCTCTCGTGGCATCTCCGTCATTTCGGGGTAGAGCTCGATCAGCTCGTCGATGGTGCTCTGAGCGACACCGTCGATAGTGCTCTGGGGAGTGTCGGCGGAACTCTGAGCAGAACTTTGAACGGCGTCATCCTTCGGAGTCAAGGGGGAACAGGCACCGAGCGTCAGGGTGATGGAGGCGAGGCCGAAAGCAAGGAGGAGCACCGGCCTGGGCGCTGAAGAACGGGACATCATCGTCTCCTTGACTCTTCAATGGAAGGGCGTCCCCAGCAGGCTATCAGAAAGTTCCAATGCTCGGAAGAGCCCGCAAGGGCGCTGCGCGCACTCTGCTTCGCATGGGACCGCATCCTCGGGTGACGAAATCAGTGCACTTCGAAGCCCAGGGAACGGAAGTACTCGCGCGCCTTGTCGGTCGCCTCCGGCGTCGGGGGCTTCGTCTCCTCCAACTCGTACTTCAGTCCCAAGGAGTGCCACTTGTCGCGGCCCATCTGGTGGAAGGGGAGCACTTCGACTCGGTCGATCACGTTCTTCCACGCGGAGATGATCCGGCCGATCGCCTCGATGTTCTCCTTCGCGTCGGTGAGCCCGGGGACCAGGACGAAACGGATCCACACGCGCGTCGTTCCGCGAGCCGCGAGACGATCGCCGAAATCGATCGTCGGTTGGAGCCTGCCGGAGGTGACGCGGTGATAGGTCTCGGGAAGCCCGGACTTCACGTCGAGGAGGACGAGGTCGAGATCGTCGAGCATCGCGTCGTCGCAGTTCGCGCCCAGGAACCCGGAGGTGTCGAGGCAGGTGTGGACGCCCATCTCCTTCGCGCCCCGCAGGATCTTGCGCACGAACTCGGGCTGCATCATGGCCTCGCCGCCCGACAGGGTCAGGCCTCCGCCCGTCGCCTTGAAGATGCGGCGGTAGCGCTTGATGCGCGAGAGGATCTCCCCCGTCTCGACAGGCGTTCCGTCCTTCATGAGGAAGGTGTCAGGATTGTGGCAGTACAGGCAGCGCAGGCCGCAGCCGTTGAGGAAGACCGTCAGACGCGTTCCGGGGCCGTCGACAGCGGTGACGAGCTCCCAGGAGTGGACCGAGCCGAGGTCGCCCTCGTGCATCTTGCGGAGCCGCTCGGAGCGCTCGACATCGGTGAGCTCGGCGAGCCCTGCGACGCCCTGGCCCGAGGTGCGGCCGACGGGTGCGTCGAAATCCTGATCCCGCCGTTGAGGCGCATTCGGATCGAGGGGCAGCGGAACGATGCTCGACCCGTCGCCGAGGGGGATGGCGGTCGATGCGGTGCTCATGGGGTCCTTAGGGGGAGAAGAGGGGAGGCGCAGCGCGCGGGGCGCAGGAGGATCCTGCGCCCCGCGGCGATGAGTGCCGACCGGGGCCGGCGCCCTCGGCTCAGGCCGAGTGGTGGAAGGTGCGCGAGAGCACGTCGAGCTGCTGCTCGCGGGTGAGCTTGACGAAGTTCACCGCGTAGCCGGAAACGCGGACCGTGAGGTTCGGGTACTTCTCGGGGTGCTCGATGGCGTCCTCGAGGGTGGAACGGTCGAGGACGTTGATGTTCGCGTGGTAGAGGCCGTCGGTGACGCCGCGCTCGGTGCGCGCAGCGCGCATATCGGCGAGTCGCTCTTCGTAGGTCTTGGTTGCCATTTTTCGGATACTCCTTTGCGAGGTGGGGCGGATTCGGCGGGGGAGGGTCCGTCCGTCCCCCGCCTGGGATCGATCAGAGGGAGGCGCTGACGGAGCAGGATTCGTCGGGGACGAAGCCCGCGTCGAGGATGCCGACGAGGTTGGTGATCTGCTCCTCCTTCGTGCGGCCCAGGCCGGACGGAGTGATCGTATTCGTCAGCGAAATGCCGTCGAGCGCGTCGTTGTAGTCGAGCTTGCCGACCGAGAGCATGGAGGCGACCATGCCGTGCGTGTCGATGCCGTTCTCCGGGTTCGCGCCGGGGGCGAAGGGCGTTCCCGCCTTGTGGCCCGAGGGGAAGGCACCGGTGGCCTTGCCGTAGACGACGTTCGAGGTGATCGTGAGGACCGACTGGGTCGGGATCGCATCGCGGTACATCGGGATGGCGCGGATCTTCGACATGATCGTGTGGACGATCGTCGCGGCGATGTCGTCGGCGCGGTCGTCGTCATTGCCGTAGGTCGGGAACTCGCCCTCGGTCACGTAGTCGACGACCAGCCCGGTCTCGTCGCGCACCGGCGTGACCTTCGCGTACTTGATGGCCGCGAGGGAGTCGGCGACGATCGACAGGCCCGCGATGCCGCAGCCCATGGTCCGGATGATCTCCGAATCGTGGAGCGCCATTTCGATCGACTCGTAGGCGTAGCGGTCGTGGCAGTAGTGGATGATGTTGAGGGCCTCGACGTAGGTGCCGACCACCCAGTCGAGCATGTCTTCGTACTTCGCCCAGACCTCGTCGAAATCGAGGGGGCCGTCGCCCGAGATCGGCTCGTAGCCGGTCATGATCTGCTTGCCGCTCATCTCATCGCGCCCGCCGTTGATGGCGTAGAGGAGGGCCTTGGCGGCGTTGACGCGGGCTCCGAAGAACTGCATCTGCTTGCCGACCTTCATCGGGGAGACGCAGCACGCGATCGCCGCGTCGTCGCCCCAGTGCTCGCGGATCTGCGGGTCGGACTCGTACTGGATCGACGAGGTCTCGATCGAGATCGCCGCGCAGAACTCCTTGTAGCCCTTCGGCAGGTTCTCATCCCAGAAGATCGTGATGTTCGGCTCGGGGGCCGGGCCGAGGTTGCGCAGCGTCTGGAGGAGGCGGAAGGAGGTCTTCGTGACGAGGGTGCGGCCGTCGTCGCCGAAGCCGGCGTCCGACCAGGTCGCCCAGTAGGGGTCGCCGGAGAAGATCTGGTCGTAGTCGATCGTGCGGAGGAATCGCGTGATGCGGAGCTTGATGACGAGGGCGTCGATGATCTCCTGGGCGTCGGACTCGGTGATGAGACCGGCGGCGAGGTCGCGCTCGAAGTAGACGTCGAAGAAGGCGGAGAGGCGGCCGATCGACATCGCGGCGCCGTCCTGCGACTTTACGGAGGCGAGGTAGCCGAAGTAGGTCCACTGGACCGCTTCCTTCGCGGTCTTCGCGGGCCCGGAGATGTCGAAGCCGTAGTCGGCGGCCATCTTCTTGAGCTTCTTGAGGGCCTTGATCTGCTCGGAGTGCTCCTCGCGGTAGCGCGCCCAGTGCTCGGAGAAGGGCTGGTCCGCGTAGCGGTCCTTGTCCTGCTGCTTCCACTCGATGAGCTGATCGACGCCGTAGAGGGCGACGCGACGGTAGTCGCCGATGATGCGCCCGCGGCCGTAGGCGTCGGGCAGGCCGGTGATGATGTGGGAGGAGCGGGCGGCGCGGATGCGCGGCGTGTAGATGTCGAAGACCGCGTCGTTGTGGGTCTTGCGGTACTGGGTGAAGATCTTCTTGACCTCGGGGTCGACCTCCTTGCCGGCCTCCTTGATCGCGGTCTCGACCATGCGCCATCCGCCGTTGGGCATCATGGCGCGCTTGAGGGGCGCATCGGTCTGGAGGCCCACGATGACGTCGTCGTCGGCGCAGATGTAGCCGGGCTTGAAGGCGTCGATGTCGGCGGGGGTGTGGGTGTCGACGTCGAGGATGCGGACCTTGCGCTCTTCGGCGAGGAACTCCTTCTCGAGGGTGTCCCAGACGCGCAGCGTCTTGTCGGTGGGGCCGGCGAGGAAGGCCGCGTCGCCTTCATAGGGGGTGTAGTTGCGCTGGATGAAGTCGCGGACGTCGACCTCCTTCGCCCAGTTTCCGGTTGCGAAGCCCTCCCAGGCCTCGGGTGCGGGGACGGAAGGAGCGGTCTGCTCTGTCGTCATCATTCCTTCTCTCGATTGTTCCGAATTCCCGGTGTACGGGTCCGGTCCTGGATGATTCTCCAACTCATGCCGGTGGGCACCTGCTTCGATTCTCATACCGTCTTCAAGCAATTGCCATGCTCATCGCCTGAATCGGCCTATGCGGCTTCTCACAGGCGACGAAAGCAGGCGGCCCAGGACTTTAGGGCCAGGACTTTGGTCCCTTCCCATTTTCGTCCGCGCGCCTCCCGCCGAGGATCGCCCAGGGCCGGGCGGCGGATCTGATCCGTGGAAACGCCGGGCCTTCCGGCGCCGCGCCGCCTATGCTCTAAGGCGCTCAACCAATCCGCATGACGACCTCTTCAAGGAGCCCTCGTGACCCAGTCCCTCCCAGAGCTTCAGATCGGGGTGCTCGGCGCCGGAACCGTCGGATCCCAGGTCATCCGGATCCTTAGTGAACAGGCGGAGGACTTCGCGGCCCGAGCCGGAGCGCGCATGAGGGTCTCGAGCATCCTCGTGCGCGATCTCGGAGCCGGCCGCGACGAGGCCATCGACCGGGACCTGCTCACCACCGACCCGAACGAGGCGATCCTCGGCAAGGACATCGTCGTCGAACTCATCGGCGGCATCGAACCCGCCCGCACCCTCGTCCTGTCCGCACTCGACAAGGGCATCAGCGTCGTGACGGGGAACAAGGCCCTGCTGGCGGCGCACGGCCCCGAGCTCTACAGCGCGGCGGCGGCCTCCGGAGCGGACCTCTACTACGAGGCGGCGGTGGCCGGCGCCGTCCCCGTCGTCTACGGCCTGCGCGAATCCCTGGCCGGCGACCGCATCACCAAGGTCGTGGGCATCGTCAACGGGACGACCAACTTCATCCTCGACGCCATGGCCACCCGGGGACTCGGCTACGCCGAGGCCCTCGCGCAGGCCCAGGAGCTCGGCTTCGCCGAAGCGGACCCCTCAGCCGACGTCGAAGGCCTCGACGCCGCGGCGAAATGCGCGATCCTCGCCTCCCTCGCCTTCCACACGCGAGTCGGCATCGACGACGTCGACGTCGAGGGCATCACGAGGATCACCCCCGCGGACATGTCCGAGGCCGCCTACTTCAACCGCGCGATCAAACTCCTCGCCATCGCCGAAAGGCGGATCGGCGAGGACGGGGTCGAAGGCGTCGCCATGCGCGTCCACCCCGCCCTCGTCCCCGTGGACTCCCCCCTGGCGAGCGTCGACGGCGCCTTCAACGCCATCGTCGTCGAAGGCGAATACGCCGGGCGGCTCATGTTCTACGGGCAGGGGGCCGGCGGCGCCCCGACCGCCTCCGCCGTCCTGTCCGACCTCGTCGCCGCCGCGCACCACCGGGTCTACGGCGGGCACGCGCCGCGCGAGTCCGTGTACGCCCACCTGCCGATCCTCGACCCGGGGACCACCAGGACCCGCTACCAGATCAGGATGGCCGTTGAGGACCGTCTCGGAGTCCTCTCCGATGTGGCCGGGATCTTCGCGCGGCACGGCGTCTCGATCCAATCGGTCCATCAGCGCGACGACGAGATCCCCGGCACCTGCATCATCGTCGCCACCACGCATCTGGCGCGCGAAGCGGACCTCAAGGCCGTCGTGAAGGCCCTGGCCCACTCCGAGGCGGTCCGCGAGGTCACCAGCGCGATCCGCGTCGAAGAGGAGTGACGCCGTGCAGCTCCGCGATGACTTCGTCGCCGTCGCCGTCCCCGCGACGAGCGCCAACCTCGGCCCGGGATTCGACTCGATGGGCCTGGCCCTGGACCTCTGGGACGAGATCTCCGTTCACGCCACCGCCGGCGGCCCCACCTCCGTCGTCGTCGAGGGCGAGGGCGCGGGCGGCGTGGGGGAGGGGGAGGACAATCTCGTCGTCCAGGCGCTCCGCCTCGCCCTCGACCGCGTCGGGGCCCCCCAAGTGGGCATTCGGATGCACTGCCGGAATCGGATCCCGCACTCGCGGGGCCTGGGATCCTCCGCTTCGGCGATCGTCGCGGGCATCGCGCTCGCGCGGGCCCTCATCGGCGATCCCGATGTGCTCGCGCCGCAGGAGATCCTCGAGCTCGGCACCGACATGGAGGGCCACCCGGACAACGTCGCGCCCGCAGTCCTCGGCGGTGCGACCGTCGCATGGCTCGAGGAGGGCCGCCCCGGAGCGCTGCGCCTCGATCCCCCCAACGGCATCTCCCCGGTCGTCTTCGTCCCGGAGTACGAACTGTCGACCTCCACGGCGCGCGCCGCACTGAAGGACGAGGTCGCGCGCGCGGACGCGATTTACAACCTCTCCCGCGCGGCGCTCCTCGCGGCCCTCATGACGGGCGCGCGAACGGCGGCGGACGGCGCCTCCTTCCACGAGCTCCTCATGAATGCGACGCGGGACCGCCTCCACCAGGAGCAGCGTCGGAGCGCGATGGAGCCCTCCCTCGCCCTCGTCGACTGGCTGCGCGCCGGCGGAATGGCCGCAGTCGTCTCCGGCGCGGGCCCCTCGGTGCTCAGCCTGGAGCAGGTGCCCGCGAGCGTGCGGCACGACGCGCAGGCCGCGGGATGGCGGGTTCTCACCCTTCCGGTCGCGACCGAGGGTGTGCGGATCACCCGGGGGCGCCTGGCGCCGCGGAAGGGCTGAAGCCCGCCCGATCGGCGCCGGACGGGCCCCGGCGACCCTGTGACTGAGAGCGCATCCCGGGGAATCCGCCCCATTGCGCCCATCGGGCGATCATCGCGCTATACTCGCCGCAGAGGTCGTTCGACCCCGCCGAATCATGGCACCTTGCGCCACGAGATCTCATCGCCGCGCATCCCCCTCCCCGCGCACCGCGCGTTCCATCGGGAGACCGTATCTCCGCCCCGAGTGGGCGACCCATCCAGTAGAGGATCATTCTTGAGCAACGAACAAGGCGCCCAAGCTTCCATGACGGAGCTTAAGAGCATGAAGCTGGCCGAACTCCACAAACTCGCGTCAAGCCGGGGTCTCAAGGGCACGTCGAAAATGCGCAAGTCCGAGCTCATCGACGCGCTCGCCGCGCAAGGCGGAGCCCCGCGACCGGCCCAGGCCGCCTCCGAGCGCAAGGCCCGCGCCCCCAAGGCCTCCGCCGATGAGAGGGCGGACTCCTCGCTCGGAGCCGAGCCACAGTCCGCGGATTCACCCCGGCGCGAAGAACGATCCGTCGCCGAGGGCGAGCGCGCGGAGGCCCCGCGCAAGTCGCGCAGGCGCCGCGCGGTCATCGAGACCAAGGAGCCCTCGGCCGTCGCGATCGACCTCCCCGAACCGGTGAGCGGCGAGCGCCCGGCGGCGCAGCAGGCCCAGGCTCCCGTCAAGGAACTCGGAGCGATCGAACTGCCCGAGGGCGACGATTCCGAGGATCGCGGCCGCAACCGCCGCGATCGCAACAACCGCAGGCGCAACCGCGATCGACCCGATCGCCAGGACCGCTCCGAGCGCAACGGGCGCAACAACCGTCGTGATCGTTACCGCGACGAGCGCCCGGACCGCGCCGAGCGCGACGATTCCGTCCGCGAGGATGAACAGCTCGCGCCGATCGCGGGCATCCTCGACGTCCAGGACAACCACGCCTTCGTGCGGACTTCGGGCTACCTGCCCGGTCCGAACGACGTCTACGTCACCCTCGGCAACGTGCGCCGGTGGGGCCTGCGCCCGGGCGACGCCGTCGCGGGCGCGGTCCGCCAGCCCCGCGAGGGCGAGCGCCAGCGCCAGAAGTACAACGCGCTCGTGCGCGTCGACTCCGTCAACGGGATGTCGATCGAGGACGCCCAGGCCCGCCGGGAATTCGGCAAGCTCACGCCGATCTACCCGAGCGAGCAGCTGCGCCTGGAGACCTCGGCCAAGGCCTACACGCCCCGCGTCATCGACCTCGTCGCCCCGATCGGCAAGGGGCAGCGCGGTCTCATCGTCTCCCCGCCCAAGGCCGGCAAGACGATGGTGATCCAGCAGATCGCCAAGGCGATCGAGCTCAACAACCCCGAGGTCCACCTCATGGTCGTCCTCGTCGACGAGCGTCCCGAAGAGGTCACCGACATGCGCTCGATCGTCAAGGGCGAGGTCATCGCCTCGACCTTCGACCGCCCGGCCTCGGATCACACCATCGTCGCCGAACTCGCGATCGAGCGCGCCAAGCGCCTCGTCGAACTCGGACAGGACGTCGTCGTGCTCCTCGACTCCCTCACCCGCCTCTCCCGCGCCTACAACCTCGCGGCCCCGGCCTCCGGACGCATCCTCTCGGGCGGCGTCGACGCCTCGGCGCTCTACCCGCCCAAGAAGTTCTTCGGCGGCGCCCGCAACCTCAAGGAGGGCGGCTCCCTCACGATCATCGCCTCGGCGCTCGTCGAGACGGGATCGAAGATGGACGAGGTGATCTTCGAGGAGTTCAAGGGCACCGGCAACATGGAACTGCGCCTGTCCCGCCAACTCGCCGACCGCAGGATCTTCCCCGCGATCGACGTCAACGCCTCGGGCACGCGCCGCGAGGAGATGCTCTTCGGCCCCGAGGAGCTCCGCATCATGTGGAAGCTCCGCCGCGTCCTGGGCACCCTCGACCAGCAGTCGGCCCTCGAGCTCATCCTCGAGAAGCTCAAGGACACCCAGTCGAACGCCGAATTCCTCATGCTCGTCCAGAAGACGACGCCGAGCGTGGACTGATCAGAGGAACGAGGATCGGGTCCCCATCCATTCGCGGATGGGGACCCGGTCTTCGAAACGGAGCGGAGGGCTGCGGATGAGGCGGGTCGCGAGAGCATCGGACGCCGAGATCGCCATTATGGCGGCGAAGGAGGCCTCGCGCGTGCTCCTCGAACGTGAGGGGGCGCCGCACGAGCGGATCTTCAAAGGCGGTGGGGACTTCGCTACCGAGGCCGACATCGCCGCCGAACGCGCCGCGCTGGCCCTGCTCCGTGAATGCAGGCCGGACGACGCGGTGATCGCCGAGGAGTCGGGCTGGAGCGGGCCGAGGGAGGCTGAGCGAGTGTGGATGCTCGATCCCTTGTGCGGAACGTTGAACTATGCCTCGCGGACGGGACCCTATGGCGTCAATGTCGCGCTGACGAAGGGGGACGAGGTTCTGGCGGCTGCTGTCAGTGAGCCCTTGTACGACCGTCTGATTTGGACTGACGGTTCTGCTGTTTTCATCGGATGCGGCGATGAGGACGCCCCCGCCTCGCCCTCGCCCGAGTCGCGGGTGGTGGAGATTCTCATGGACGCCCAGGATCCGGATGCTCGGGGATTCTCTCTCGCTCGATTCTGGAGATCCTCGGCTTTCGACACCCTGAATCCGAGGTACGTGGGGACGGGGATCTCACTGGCGTGGGTGGCCGCGGGCCTTCGCGCCGGCTTCGTCATCGCGGGAGATCGCGCGGCGAGCGTTCACTTCTCCGCGGGCATCGGCCTGTGCCGCGCGGCCGGTTGCATCATGTCGGGGCTGCTGGGAGAGGATCTTCACCTCGCCAACAGCGGGATCGTGTGCGCGGCCGATGAGCGGACCTACGAAGCGCTGATGAGCGGGATCGGCGAGCAGTTCCAATCCGCTCGCCTTGATCCCCCAGTACGGTGACATCGGCTAAGATCCGGCGGCGCCGCCGCTCTCCCTGGGTCGCAATCGGGCTCGTCCGTTGACGCCCCGCCCTGGCAGTCGCGCGTCTCACGCTTTCGCGGGCGCCGCCGCGTGGACCGGCAAGCCCGCGAGGTGGCAGAATGGGCCGGTCGGCTTTCGGTTCACCGGTTCGCCGCCGCAGTCGATGCGGCAGGACGCCCTTCGTCCGATGCGAAGGGGTCTGCGGATCCGGACCCGGGGCACCAACGAACCCAGGAGTTCCCATGAAGAAGGACATCCACCCCACGTACGTGGACACCGTTGTGACCTGCACCTGCGGCAACAGCTTCCACACCCGTTCGACCCTCGCCTCCGGCGAGATGCGCGTCGACGTCTGCTCGGCCTGCCACCCGTTCTACACGGGCAAGCAGAAGATCCTCGACACCGGCGGCCGCGTCGCCAAGTTCGAGGCCCGCTACGGAAAGCGCGTCCGCCCCTCCAAGTGAGGCCGACGCGCACCGAGGCGACAGCGCGGCGCCGGTGACGAAGGTCACCGGCGCCGTCGCACATCACACGCAGGAGGAGGATCCGCATGCCCATCGAATCGGAGATCGAGGTCGATCTTCGCGCGCTCACCCCTCTGCTCGAAGAGTATGAGCAGGTCGAAGCCCTCATGTCGGATCCCGCAGTCCTCGGCGACCAGACGAGGATGCGCAAGGCCGGTCGGCGATTCGCAGAACTCGGAAGGATCCGCCAGGCGGCCGAACGCCTCTCGACCGCCAGAGACGACCTGGGCGCGGCGCGCGAACTCGCCGAGGAGGATCCCTCCTTCCAAGCGGAGATCCCCGCCCTCGAAGACGAAGTGGCCGCAGCGCACGACGAGCTCATGCGCATCCTCGCGCCTCGCGATCCCGAGGACGCCCTCGACGTCATCCTCGAGATCAAAGCGGGGGAGGGGGGCGAGGAATCCGCCCTCTTCGCCTCCGATCTCGCCCGCATGTACGCCAGGTACGCCGAATCGAAGGGCTGGTCGGCGACCGAACTCTCCTCGACGACCACCGAGCTGGGCGGCTTCAAGGACATCTCCCTGGCGATCCGGGCGAAGGGCGCTCCGACCCCTGACGAGGGCGTATGGGCGCACCTCAAATACGAAGGCGGAGTCCACCGCGTTCAACGAGTGCCCGTCACCGAGTCCCAGGGGCGCATCCACACCTCCGCGGTCGGAGTCTTCGTCATGCCGGAGATCGAGGACGACTCCGAGATCGTCATCGATCCGAACGATCTGCGCATCGACGTGTACAGGTCCTCCGGACCGGGCGGGCAATCCGTCAACACGACGGACTCGGCCGTGCGCATCACCCACATCCCCTCCGGCATCGTCGTGTCGATGCAGAACGAGAAGTCCCAGCTCCAGAACAAGGAAGCGGCCCTGAGGGTGCTCGCTTCGCGGCTCGCGGCCGAAGCGAGGGCGAAGCGCGAAGCCGAGGCCTCGGCGCAGCGCCTCTCCCAGGTGCGCACCGTCGACCGCTCCGAGCGCATCCGCACTTACAACTTCCCCGAGAACCGCATCGCGGATCATCGCACCGGCTACAAGGCCCACAATCTCGACCGCGTCCTGGGCGGCGAACTGGCGCCCGTCATCGATTCGCTGCGCAGCGCCGACGAGACGGAGAGACTCGCGAGGGCGGCCGGACAGTGACCGGACAGAGGGACGGAGCGGACCCGGGCGCTTCGACGAGCCTCAACGCGCTGCTCCGCGCAGGGGCGCGCCGTCTTGAGGGGATCGAAGGCGCATCGCCCGCGGGCGACGCGCGTGAACTCGCCGAATGGGCCTTCGGAGCCGAATCCGTGTGGAGCATCCGCGAGCCCCTCGACCCCTCGGGAGTGCGGCGCTTCGAAGAGGGCGTCGCGCGCCGTGAGCGGCGCGAGCCGCTCCAGTGGATCACATCGCGGATGCACTTCGCCGGGCTCGCGCTGAAGGCGGGGCCCGGGGTGTTCCTCGTGCGGCCCGAAACCGAAGTGCTCGTCGAAGAGGCGATCCGCCGGTGCCGCGCGATCGCGGCCGAGCGGGGCGGCGTGAATGCGGTCGACCTGTGCGCGGGCTCAGGGGCGATCGGGATCGCGATCGCCCACCACGTGCCCGGCGCGCGCGTATGGGCCGTCGAGATCGACCGGATCGCTCGGGGCCTCGCGGCCGAGAACATCTCGGCCCTCGTCCCCGGGCGGGTTGCGCTCGTCCCGGGCGATGCGACCGACCCCGCTACCCTCGCCGAACTCGACGGCGCGATCGACATCGTGGTGTCGAACCCCCCTTACGTTCCGCCCTCAGAGGCCCCCACCCAGCCCGAAGCGCTCCGCGATCCCGACCTCGCCCTCTTCGGGGGCGGAGCCGATGGAATGGAGATCCCCACCGGGATCCTCGCCCGAGCGCTCCGCCTCTTGAAGGAGGGGGGCTGCGCCCTCGTCGAGCATTCCGAGAGCCAGGGGGAGGCGATGCGCCGGACGGCCCTCGGCCTCGGCTTCTCGACGGTCCGGACGATGCCGGACCTGACGGGGCGCGACCGCTGCCTCATCGCCGAGCGTGGCAGAATGACGCGGTGACCCCTCGAATCATTCGCTGCACTCCCGCATGGAACCCTAACGACCTCGCCGAGGCCGCGGCTCACGTCCGCAAGGGCGGACTCGCCGTCGTGCCCACCGACACGGTGTACGGGATCGGGACGACCGCGACCGACGCGCGGGCAGTCCAGCGCCTCCTCGATGCCAAGGGGCGCGGCCGTCAGATGCCGCCGCCCGTCCTCGTCGCCCACGCGGGCGCCGTCGATGAACTCGCCGTCGACATCCCCGAAGGCGCGCGCCGCCTCGCCGATTCCCACTGGCCGGGCGCTTTGACCCTCATCCTCCGCGCCCGTCCGGACCTCGGCTGGGACCTGGGCGAGACCGCGGGGACGATCGCACTGCGCATGCCGGATCACGCGCCCCTTCGCGAACTCCTCGAGCGCACGGGGCCGATGGCGGTGACGAGCGCGAACCTGACCGGCGAGCCCCCCGCGACGCGCATCGACGAGGCGCTTGCCTTCTTCGGGGACCGCGTCCTCCACATCGACGGCGGCCCGACGCGGGCTTCGACCCCCTCGACGATCATCGACTTCGCCCACGGCGCTCCCAGGGCTTTGCGACTCGGAGCCGTATCCTTGGAGGACCTGTCCGCATCCGCCCGGATCGACATCCTTCCCACGATCTGACATCCGATAGGGAACGCCTCCCGCATGAAGGTTTATGTCCTGCTCACGCTCATCGCGATGGGCGTCACGCTCCTCATGACGCCCCTCGTCAGATGGGCATGCCTGCGATGGGGGATCGTTCCCGAGCTGAGATCTCGCGACATCCAGAAGGCCCCGATCCCCAGGCTCGGCGGCATCGCGATGACGATCGGCCTGGTCGTGACCCTCCTGATCGCCTCCCGCATCCCCTACATGGCGCCCCTGTACGCGACGAGCGTGCCCTGGGCGGTCATGTGCGCGGCCTCGGCGATGTGCCTGCTCGGCGTGATCGACGACGTCATCGAACTCGACTGGATGACCAAGCTCTCCGGGCAGATCCTCATCGCGGGCGTCATGGCCTATGCGGGCGTCCAGCTGGTCTCCTTCCCGATCTTCGGCGTGACGATCGGCTCCTCGCGCCTGTCGTTGATCGTCACCGTCGTCCTGGTGGTCGGCATCGTCAACGCGGTCAACTTCATCGACGGCCTCGACGGCCTTGCCGCCGGAATGGTCGCCATCGGGGCCGGCGTCTTCTTCGTCTACTCGTACATGCTGTCGAGGCTCATGGGCGCCGCATCCTATGCGACGACAGCCTCGCTCATCGTCGTCGCGCTGGTCGGGGTGTGCGTCGGTTTCCTGTGGTTCAACTTCCACCCCTCATCGATCATGATGGGCGGCGGCGCCGAGACCCTCGGACTGGTTCTCGCCGCCGCGGGCATCATCGTGACGGGCCAGATCGATCCGGCCCTGCTCGGGCGCCAGCAGGTCCTCGTCGGCGTCCTGCCGATCATCCTGCCGCTTTCGGTCATCTTCATGCCGATCCTCGACCTCGTCGTCACCTCGATCCGCCGGATCCGCAAGGGCAAGAGCCCGTTCAAAGCGGATCGTTCGCATTTCCACGACCGTCTGATCCTGCGGGGCCACTCGCATCGGGCGGTCGTCGCGATCCTGTGGATGTGGACGGCGCTGGTGTGCGTGCCCGCGGTCGGGCTGCTCGTCTTCGACTGGACGCGCGTCCTCTGGTTCGCCCTGCCAGCCTACGCGATCGGCGTGACGATCACGGCCTCCGAGTTCCCCGCGGCGCGCCATCGCCCCTCCGCCCGCCCGCAACGAGAAGGAGAAGCGCGTGAGTGAGCCCACCCCGCCCGCACCTCTTCAGAAGGCCGTCGCCTCTTTGAAGGGGCCCCTGCTCGCGATCGGCCTCCTCGCCGTCGTCTCCGCCGCGGGCTACGGGTGGTTCGCGGGCCTCCCCTTCTCCCCGGTATGCGCGGCGGTCGCGATTCCCGGGGCACTGCTCGCGGTGCAGTGGTGGGCCTTGTCGAGGGCGGCGCGGCCCGGCGCGAACGGGCCCGCATGGATCGCCGGCGCCTATCCGCTCCGGATCATGCTGGTGGTCGTCGGGCTGTACGTGCCGAAGTTCTTCGGCATCGAGGTCCGCTTGGCCGCCGCGCTCGCCATCGCGACGATCGCGGTCTCGATGCTCGTGGAGGTGATCGTCTTGTCGAAGGCGCGCATCCCCGCCGTCGATGCGCCTCCGTCGAGCGGCGGATGAAAGATCGCGCGCCTCCGCTGGGTTGGACGGGCACTCTTCCCGCGCCCTGCTAGACTGGCCGGGTCGCCCGGAGGGCGGCTGCCCATCGATGCTGATTCGCACTAGGAGGCTGCGCTGTCTACGTCAACGACCTCGTCCGTGAGACGGGGGAGCAGCTCGAAGCCGCTGTGGTACTGGATCCTCCTGATCCTGCTCCTCGTCGTCATCGCTCTGACCGCAGTCCCCGCTTTCACGCAGCATCCGCATCAACCCGGCATCGGCGACTTCTTCCCCTCCGCCCTCTTCGGCGAGGGAACCTTCTTCGAGTTCAACCGCCTCACCCTGGCGCGCGTCGTCATGGGCGTCCTCGTCTGCGTCATCCTGCTCGCCGTCTCGCGCAAGCCCAAGCTCGTGCCGGGCCGCGGCCAGATGGCCGTCGAGGCGATCGCCGAGTTCATCCGCTCGAACGTCGCTCTCGAGCTCCTCGGCCCGACCAGGGGCCGCAAGTGGGCCGGTTTCGTCGGATTCGCATTCTTCGCCGTCCTCGCGATGAACCTCGCGGGCATCCTCCCGGGCATCAACATCGCCGCCTCCTCGGTCGTCGCGGTTCCGATGACCTTCGCCGCGATCTCGTACATCGCCTTCATCGGCGCGGGCGTCAAGGCCCACGGCGTCGGCGGCTTCCTCAAGTCCCAGCTCATGCCCCCGGGCCTTCCGAAGCCGATGTACATCCTCATCACGCCGATCGAGTTCCTCTCGAACCTCATCGTCCGGCCCGTCACCCTCACCCTGCGACTCCTGTGCAACATGGTCTCGGGCCACCTCCTCCTCGGCATGACCTACTTCGGCACCGCGGCGCTCCTCCAGGGGATGAACGCCCTCTCGACGGCGGGGATCCTCACGGGAGCGGCGATGGTCGTGATGACCGCCTTCGAGGTCTTCGTCGCCTTCCTCCAGGCCTACATCTTCACGATCCTGACGACCGTGTACATCAAGCTGTCCGTCGAGAGTCACTGACACTCGTCGTAAACCCGCGCCCGCAGGGCGTCCGACCCAAAAGGAAAGAACATCATGACCACCGCTGCATTCGCCTACATCGGCTACGGCCTCGCGACCCTCGGCCCGGGCCTGGGCATCGGCCTCCTCGTCGGCAAGACCCAGGAGGCGACCGCCCGTCAGCCCGAGGTTGCGGGCCGCCTCTTCACGAACATGATCATCGGCGCCGGCATGGTCGAGGCCCTCGGCCTCATCGGCTTCGTTCTTCCGCTCATCGTCAAGTGACCGCCATGCACCAGGTTTTCGCAGCCGCGGAGGAGGCCGGGGGCCTCAGCTTCATCCTCCCGCCGCTCTACGAGATCTTCTGGTCGGCGCTCGTCCTCCTCCCCGTCCTCCTCCTCGTCGGCGTCGTCGCCCTTCCCCGCCTCTACGCCACGATGGATGAGCGTCAGGCGAAGATCGCCGACGGGCTCGCCGCGGCCGACAAGGCCAAGGAGGAGCAGGCCCTCGCCGAGCGCGAGCGCGCCGAGGTTCTCAAGGCCGCCAACGCCGAAGCGCACGAGATCCGCGAACGCGCCTCCGAAGAGGCGAAGGGGATCGTCGCCGCCGCGCGTACGGAGGCTCAGGAAGAAGCCTCGCGGATCCTCGAGAACGCCCAGCGCCAGATCCTCGCCGAGAAGCAGGCCGCGGAGATCTCACTGCGCGCCGAGGTCGGACTCCTCGCGACCGAACTCGCGGAGAAGATCGTCGGCGAGCACCTCTCCGACACCGCCCTCACGAGCAGGGTCGTCGACCGCTTCCTCGATGATCTTGAAGCCGATAACGCCCGAGCCGCCCAGGAATCCGCCCGATGAACGCACAGGGAGGACTCGGCGGCGTCGCCTACTCGTCGAATCTCGAGGACGCCCTGGCGGTGCCCGGCGCCCCGGCGATGCGGATCGCCGAGGACTTCTTCGGCCTGTCCGACCTCGTCAAGACCGACGCCCGGCTCCGCCGCGCGCTCACCGATCCCTCGCGCAGCGCCCAGGAGAAGGCCTCGCTCGTCGAAGCGCTCTTCTCGGCGAAGATGAACGAGGGCACCGTGAGGATCGTGAAGGAGATGGCGGCCGGCCACTGGTCCAAGCCCGAGTCCCTCCACGACGCCGCCGAGGTCCTCGGCATCCTCGCGGTCCTCGCCGCGGCCAAGCGCGAGGGCGAGCTCGCGACCGTGGAGGGCGAGCTCTTCGAGCTGCGCCGTTTCCTCGCCTCGCATCGCGAACTCCGGCTCACGCTGTCGGACATGTCGACCGGCGACCCTCACGAAAGAGGGGACCTCGCGACGCGAGTCTTCGCGTCGAAGGTCTCGGTGTGGACGATGCGCCTGCTTCGCAGGGCGGTCGGCCGTTCGCGGCACGGGCGCCTCCTGGCGAATCTTCGCCGCTTCGCCCAGTGGGCCGCCGCGATCGAGTCGAAGCTCCTCGTCACCGTCGAGACCTCCGCCGAGATGACCGCTGAGCAGGTGGCCCGCCTGCGCAGCCTCCTCGAGACCCGTTTCCAGCGCGAGGTCGCGCTCTCCGTCTCCGTCGAGGACGGCGTGGTCGGCGGCTTCAGGCTCCGTGCCGACACCACCGCCATCGATGCGAGCCTCGCGACGAGGATCGCCGACATGAAGCGCGCTCTCGCGAGCTGACGCTCACCCCAGAACTCATACACGCACATAGAAGGAAGACTCATGGCTGACCTGTCAATCAGTCCCGAGGAGATCCGCGGCGCACTGGACGACTTCATGGAGTCCTACCGCCCCTCCGAGGTGGCGACCGAAGAAGTGGGCCACGTGACGGAGACCGCGGACGGCATCGCCCACGTCGAGGGCCTGCCCGGGACGATGGCGAACGAACTCCTCCGCTTCGCCGACGGCACGCTCGGCCTGGCGATGAACCTCGATCAGCGTGAGATCGGCGCGGTCGTCCTCGGCGACTTCGGGGGCATCGAGGAGGGGCAGGTCGTCCATCGCACGGGTGAAGTCCTCTCGGTGCCGGTCGGCGACGGCTACCTCGGCCGGACGGTCGACCCGCTCGGCCGTCCGATCGACGGACTCGGAGAGATCACCGATGTCGCGGGCAGACGCGCCCTCGAACTCCAGGCCCCCGGCGTCATGATGCGCAAGTCGGTCCACGAGCCGCTCCAGACCGGTCTCAAGGCCATCGACTCGATGATCCCGATCGGTCGCGGACAGCGCCAGCTCATCATCGGCGACCGCAAGACCGGCAAGACGGCGATCGCCCTCGACACCATCCTCAACCAGCGCGAGAACTGGAGGAGCGGCGACCCGGACAAGCAGGTCCGCTGCATCTACGTCGCGATCGGCCAGAAGGGCTCGACGATCGCCTCCGTCCGCTCGACCCTCGAGGACGCGGGCGCCATGGAGTACACGACGATCGTCGCCTCCCCGGCCTCCGACCCGGCCGGCTACAAGTACATGGCCCCCTACACGGGCTCGGCGATCGGCCAGCACTGGATGTACGAGGGCAAGCACGTCCTCATCATCTTCGACGACCTGTCCAAGCAGGCCGAGGCCTACCGAGCGGTCTCCCTCCTCCTGCGCCGCCCGCCGGGGCGCGAGGCCTACCCGGGCGACGTCTTCTACCTCCACTCCCGCCTCCTCGAGCGCTGCGCGAAGCTCTCCGACGAGCTCGGCGGCGGTTCGATGACCGGCCTGCCGATCATCGAGACGAAGGCGAACGACGTCTCCGCCTACATCCCGACGAACGTCATCTCGATCACGGACGGTCAGATCTTCCTCCAGTCCGACCTGTTCAATTCGAACCAGCGCCCCGCGGTCGACGTCGGCATCTCGGTGTCCCGAGTCGGCGGCGACGCCCAGGTGAAGGCGATGAAGAAGGTCGCGGGCACCCTCAAGCTCACGCTCGCCCAGTACCGCTCGATGGCCGCCTTCGCGATGTTCGCCTCGGATCTCGATGCGGCGACGCGTCAGCAGCTCACGCGCGGCGAGCGCCTCATGGAGCTCCTCAAGCAGCCCCAGTTCTCCCCGTACACGACCTCCCAGCAGGTCGCCTCGATCTGGACGGGCACGCACGGATACCTCGACGATCTCGAGGTGGCGGACGTGCTCCCCTTCGAGCACGCGCTCCTCGAGCACCTCAAGGCGAACTCGGCGGTCCTCGACGAGATCCAGTCGACCGGCCTGCTCACCGAGGAAACCGAGGCGGAGCTCAAGGCTCAGGTCGAGGCCTTCCACGAGCAGTGGATCCTCGCCGGCCGCGGCGCCGCCCTCGATGATTCGGATGTGGAGGCGGAGCGCACCCGCGAGGAGATCACGCGGAGCCGTCCCTCGGGCGAGAAGGCCTGAGCGATGGGCGGTCAGCAGAGGATCTACAAGCAGCGCATCGCTTCGACGCGCACGCTCGCGAAGGTCTTCCGCGCGATGGAGATGATCGCGGCGTCGAGGATCGGGGCCGCCCGCCGTGCGGCCGTCGGCCTCGGGCCCTACGAGAAGGCGCTCACGCAGGCGGTCGCGGCGGTCGCGGTCCACACGGACCTCGATCATCCGCTCACCCTCGAGCGCTACGACACCCCTCGCGTGGCCGTGCTCGTGATCGCCTCCGATCGCGGCATGGCGGGAGCCTACTCGGCGACGATCCTGAGGGAGTCGGAGCGCCTGGTCGCCCGTCTCAAAGACGAGGGCAAGGAGCCCGTCGTCTACACCTTCGGGCGGCGCGCCAAGTCGTACTTCAACTTCCGGGGCGTCCCGATCGAGCGCTCCTGGGAGGGCGAGTCGGACGCGCCGACCCCGGAGACGACGCGCGAGATCGCACGTGAACTCCTCGAGCGCTTCCTCGACGAGAACCGGATGGGGGGCGTGTCCGAGGTCCACCTCGTCTACACGCGCTTCGTGTCGGTCATGCGCCAGGTCCCGGAGGTTCGGCAGATGCTGCCCCTCCTCGTGGTCGACGCGCCCGAGGGCGATGCCGAGCGCGGGGCCGAAAGGGGATTCCAGGACGATCCTTCAGCGACCTTCCCCGAGTACGAATTCATCCCCTCGGCCGAGGCCGTCCTCGATACGCTCCTCCCGCTCTACGTCGAGAGCCGGATCCACAACGTCCTCCTCCAGTCGGCGGCTTCCGAACTGGCCTCCCGCCAGCGCGCCATGCACACCGCCACCGACAACGCCGAGGAGCTCATCACCAAGTACACGCGCCTGGCGAATTCCGCCCGTCAGGCGGACATCACCCAGGAGATCAGCGAGATCGTGGGCGGGGCCGACGCGCTGGTCGCCGGCTGATCCCAAGGACACGGAGTAAGAACATGAGTCAGGAAACAGCAGTCGCGCAGGGCCGCGTCGCCAGGGTCGTCGGACCCGTCGTCGACGTGGAGTTCCCGCCGGATTCGATCCCGCCCCTGTACAACGCGCTTCACGTCGATGTGAACCTCGCCGGGCAGGGCGAGGGCGAGGCGAGCTTCACGATGACGCTCGAGGTCGCCCAGCACCTCGGCGACAACCTCGTGCGCACGATCGCCCTCAAGCCGACCGACGGCCTGGTCCGCGGGGCCCTCGTCACCGACACGGGAGCGCCGATCTCGGTGCCCGTCGGCGACATCACGAAGGGCCACGTCTTCAACGTCACGGGCGAGCCCCTCAACCTCAAGGAGGGCGAGACCCTCGAGATCACCGAGCGCTGGCCGATCCACCGCCAGCCCCCGGCCTTCGATCAGCTCGAGGCCCGCACGAAGATGTTCGAGACGGGCATCAAGGTCATCGACCTGCTCACCCCCTACGTCCAGGGCGGCAAGATCGGCCTCTTCGGCGGCGCCGGCGTCGGCAAGACGGTCCTCATCCAGGAGATGATCCAGCGCGTCGCCCAGGATCACGGCGGCGTCTCGGTGTTCGCCGGCGTCGGCGAGCGCACCCGTGAGGGCAACGACCTCATCCGCGAGATGGAGGAGGCGGGCGTCTTCGACAAGACCGCCCTCGTCTTCGGTCAGATGGACGAGCCGCCGGGGACGCGTCTTCGCATCGCGCTGACGGGCCTGACGATGGCGGAGTACTTCCGCGACGTCCAGCACCAGGACGTGCTCCTCTTCATCGACAACATCTTCCGCTTCACGCAGGCCGGTTCGGAGGTGTCGACCCTGCTCGGCCGCATGCCCTCGGCCGTGGGCTACCAGCCGAATCTCGCCGATGAAATGGGACAGCTCCAGGAGCGCATCACCTCCGCGGGCGGCCACTCGATCACCTCGCTCCAGGCGATCTACGTCCCGGCGGACGACTACACGGATCCGGCGCCGGCGACGACCTTCGCCCACCTCGATGCGACCACCGAGCTGTCGCGCGAGATCGCCTCGAGGGGCATCTACCCGGCCGTGGACCCGCTCGCCTCGACCTCGAGGATCCTCGATCCTCAGCTCGTGGGCCGCGAGCACTACGACACGGCGACGCACGTGAAGGCGATCCTCCAGAAGAACAAGGAGCTTCAGGACATCATCGCGATCCTCGGCGTCGACGAGCTCTCCGAAGAGGACAAGGTCACGGTGTCCAGGGCGCGCAGGATCGAGCAGTTCCTCTCGCAGAACACCTACATGGCCGAGAAGTTCACCGGCGTCCCGGGCTCGACCGTGCCCCTGTCGGAGACCATCGAGGCCTTCAAGCGCATCGCCGAGGGCTACTACGACAAGGTCCCCGAGCAGGCCTTCTACAACATCGGCGGCATCGAGGACCTCGAGCGCAAGTGGCATGAGCTCGAGAAGGACGCCTGATGGCGAATCGCGTTCTTCAGGTCGAGATCGTCTCCCACGAGGGCAGGCTCTGGCACGGCACCGGCAGCGCCGTGCGGATCCCCCTGGTCGACGGTCAGCTCGGCATCCTGCCGGGCCGTCAGCCCCTGCTCGCCCAGCTCGATTCCGGTTCGGTGGCCGTGACGACCGGTGAAGGAGTCAAGACCTTCGACATCGAAGGCGGATTCGCGTCTGTCGACTCCGATTTCGTGACCGTCGTCGCCGATCACGGTACAGTTTCCTGAAAGAGGAGCCCCCGTCCGGAGCACCCGGACGGGGGCTCTCCTCATCGACATCACCATCTTCGCGATCGGAGGGGAATCATGGACGGAGTACTGCTGCCGCTCGCGGTTGTGCTGATCGCCCTCGTCGTCATCGCCCTTGCGGTCCTCGCGTACATCAATATCCGTGCGCGCCGGTTGGACGGCAGACTCGGCGCCTTCAGATGCTGGTCGCGTCCCGATACCCAGTCGGGGTGGACATCCGGGATCGGCTTGTACGGCTCCGAGGAGCTCTCCTGGTACCGCCTCGTGGGCTTCTCGAACAAGCCCGTCTACACGGTCGCACGACGCAATCTCGAACTGTCCTCCCCGGTCCAGCACTCCCAGGACGGCTCGATGCTCGAGATCCGCCTCCGTTCGGGGGACAAGCGCTACGAAGTCGCGGTCGCATCGCACACCTACAACGCCCTCGTCTCCTGGATCGAATCGGGGCCGCCTCGGCCCAGGGCGTGATCCGCTGCTAGGCTCGCCCCCGTGCGAGTTCTCATTGCGACGTGCACTGTCGACTACTCCGGTCGGCTGAGCGCCCATCTCGATCCCGCAAAACGGGTCATCATGTTCAAAGCGGACGGGTCGGTCCTCATCCATTCCGATGGGGGCTCCTACAAGCCTCTCAACTGGATGAATGCGCCGTGCACCGTCACCTGCGAGACGGTGGACGAGGCCGAGGAGGCCGACGGCGTGACGGAGGTGTGGACGGTCCAGGCCGATAAGACGGATGATCGTCTCGTCATCCGCATCCACGAGATCGTCTCCGATGTCGTGGAGGACCTCGGAGTCGATCCGGGGCTGGTCAAGGACGGGGTCGAGACCCACCTTCAGGAGCTGCTCGCCGAACAGGTCCCCCAGATACTCGGCGAGGGCTTCTCCCTCGTGCGCCGCGAGTATCCGACCCCCATCGGACCGGTCGACCTCATGGTGCGCGATGCGGGCGGCGCCTATTACGCGATCGAGGTGAAGCGGCGCGGCGGCATCGACGGGGTCGAGCAGTTGACGCGCTACCTCGAGCTGCTGTCCCGGGATCCGCTGCTTCCGGAGCTGTCCGGGATCTTCGCCGCTCAGGAGATCACGAAGCAGGCGCGCACCCTTGCACAGGATCGCGGAATCCGATGCCTCGTCCTGGATTACGACGCGATGCGCGGCTTCGACGACCCCGAGTCGAGACTCTTCTGATGAGGGCCCTGCCCGCGCGCCTGTCCCTGCTGCGCATCGTGGCCCAGGGGCTGGTGCCCGCGACGGGCGGCGCTTCGCCCGCCGCCGCGGTGGCTCGCATGCTGGCGATCCAGGGCCAGCAAGTGTCCGCGGTTCCTCACGCGATCCTCTCGCGCGCCCCGCATTCGTCGCGCGCCGAAGTGAAAGAGGCCTTCGACTCCTCGCGCCTCGTGCGCTCCTGGCCGATGCGCGGCACCGTTCACATCACGACCGCCCAGGATCATCACTGGCTCCGAGCGGCCCTGAAGCACCGTTACGGCGCCTCGCAGTCCGCGGCGCTTCGAGGCGTCGATGACGCCCTCGTGACGAGGGCGGGCGAGCTCGCCCTGAGCGCCATCGGCGAGCGCGGCCCGTTGACGAGGGCGGAGCTCGTCGAGGCGTGGGAGGAAGCGGGACTGCGCCCCGAGGGCGAGGTCTTCCACGGCGCCCACCCGATGAGCGAGTCCTTCGCGAAGAGCTGGTGGAGGCGGCACATGCTGCTCCGCCTCCACGTCGAGGGCGTCCTCGCCCAAGCCCCGCTGGGCTCGAATGAGCATCTCCTCATCGACGCCTCCCGCCTGCCCGATGAGGACCACGGACCCGTAGGAGCGGGGGTGTCCCGCACGGGGCCGCGCCATCGCGAGGCGCTCGCCGAAATCGCGAGGCGCTACGCGATGGGGCACGGGCCGATCGGCGTTCACGACCTGGCGCGCTGGACGACGCTGCCCGTCGGGGAGTCCCTGCGCGCCCTTGAGGACGCCTGCGAGGCCGGCGAAGACGACGAGGGGAGGGCGCTGAAGCGGATCCGCGTCGAAAGGGGCGCGCGCGGCGGCTGGACGCCCGATCCCCGGCGGCCTTCGCGCTCGGATCCTGACGTCTACTACATGCCTTCGGACCTCGAGGATCGTGCGAGGGAGTCGCTGGACGCGGCCAGGGCGACGATGCTCCTCGCCTCCTTCGATGAACTCCACGTCGGCTACAAGGACCGTTCCTGCCTCACCGACGAGTCGGGGGAGGCGCTCATCTGCCCGGCGAGGAACGGCATGTTCAGGCCGATCGTCGTGGACGCGGGGCGCCTCGTCGCGGTCCGTCCGGTCAAAGAGGGGCTGATCTTCCTCAAGGGGGCGCCCTCCGCGGCACTGCGCGGCCGCGTCGAGCGGGCGGTGTCGGCGACTCTGAGCAGGCTCGGGGGCTGAGCGCCGCCCTTGGCACCGGTGGCACAATGGAGCCATGAGTTCAATGGTGAAGATTCGCGGAAGAATCGTGACGGCTGATCGGATCATCGAAGACGGTGTCATCGTCGCCGAGGACGGCGTCATCACTGGGGTCATCGACGCCTCTGGGCCGAAGAGCGCCCGTGAGGAGGAGGCCCTTAGATCGACCCCCTCCCAGGGGACGACGATCCTCCCCGGCCTCGTCGACGTCCACTGCCACGGCGGGGGCGGGGCCTCCTTCCCGAATGCCGGGACGCGCGAGGAGGCGATGACCGCCGTCCTCGAGCACCGCAGGCACGGGACCACCTCCCTGGTCGCCTCGCTCGTCACAGCCTCCCGCGATGTCCTCCGGGAGCGTTCGGCGCTTCTCGCCGAGCTCGCCGATGAGGGCGAACTCGCGGGAATCCACTTCGAAGGCCCCTTCATCTCCTTCGAGCGCTGCGGCGCCCAGGACCCCGCCTACATCATCGATCCCGATCCGGAGTTCACCCGGGAGCTGCTCGGCATCTGCCGCGGGCACGCGCTCACCATGACGCTCGCCCCCGAGAAGCAGGGGGCGTACGGCCCGGGCTCGGTCGCCGAGGCCCTGGTCGAGGGCGGGGCCCTGCCCTCATGGGGCCACACCGATTCGGGCTCGCTCCACGCGCGCGAAGCGCTGGAGTACTCGCGTGAGGTTCTGGACCGCACCAAGGGGCGGCGTAGCGCGAATGCGACGATCACGCATCTCTTCAACGGCATGCGCCCCCTGCATCACAGGGACACGGGTCCGATCGCCGAGTTCCTGTCCGACGCCACCAGGGGAGGGACCATCGCGGAGATGATCTGCGACGGCGTCCACCTCGATCCTTCGCTCGTCCGGGACGTCGTGGAGATCCTCGGCCGTGACGCCTGCGTCCTGGTCACCGATGCGATGGAGGCCGCCGGAATGCCCGATGGCGAGTACGTGCTGGGCTCGCAGAAGGTGTCGGTCGAGGACGGGCGCGCCCTCATCTCGGGGCAGGGGACGCTCGCCGGCGGCACCGCCCACCTCCTCGATTGCGTGCGCACGGCGGTCGGGGCCGGGATCGGCCTCGTCAACGCCGTGTACATGTCCTCCGTCCAGGGCGCGAGAATCCTCGGCCGCGCGGACATCGGGTGCATCGAGGCGGGCAGGCGCGCGGACCTCCTGGAGGTCGATGAGGGGCTGCGCCCGATCCGGGTGTACAAAGACGGCGCCTTGATCCGATGAGGGGACGGCGTTCGCGCAAGCGCCCGTGGAACGCCCAGCACCGTGATCTCGACATGGGATCCCTGGCCTCGATGCCGCGCACTCAGAGGGGGCCGGACGGTTGCGAATACCGGGTGCAGCGCCTGAACTCCTCGGCGAAGGCCTACACCTGCCCCGCCTGCGCCCGTCCGATCCCCGTGGGAACGGCCCACGTCGTGGCATGGCCCCTTGAAGCCCCCTACGGGCTCCCCGAAGGGGTGGATGCGCGTCGGCACTGGCATTCGGAGTGCTGGAGGCGCGGTCTCCGTCCGCTGTGAGGCTCATTCGCGGGCTGAGCAGCGTGATGGTTGTCATGCAATTCATCACTGGATGCGAATATGCACTGTCTTGCGCAGGGCGGGACGCCTATCGTTGGACAGATAGGGACTTCCGAACGACCTAGGAGTAATTCGAGTGAAGCGCCTCAAGCAGTACGCATCGGCTGCGATCGCCGCAGCCGTGGCACTTGTCTTCCTCATCGTGGGCGCGCTCGCGCTCACCGTGCTCAAGCCTTCCCAGGAGCTCGCCTCGTCGGTGGTCGCTTCGAACGCGCTCGTGATGACCCGGGACGGTGTTTTGCCGCTGGTCGCGAAGGATGTCCGCATCGACGCCCGTTCGATCAGCGGAGCGCCGGTCGCCCTCGGTGTCGGCACTCCCGGTGACGTCATCGGCTGGATCGGCGATGACGCGTACACCGAGGTCGTGGGCATCACCTCCGATCGTTCGGTGCTCAAGGTCGAGGAGCATCCGGGCGCCCAGCAGGCCGAATCGTCCCAGTCGGGGAATGCGGCGCAATCCGGCGCCGGGCAGGCGGCCTCGGCGCCCGAGGCCTCCCAGTCGGCGGATTCGTCCCAATCCGCATCGCTTCCCGCCAAGGCCCTGGAGACGGATCTCGAGGGCTCGGACATGTGGCTGGACAAGACCGCCGGACAGGGCAGCGCGACGCTGGCCCTCAGCGATATCCCCGTCGGCCGTTCGCTCATCGCCGTCTCGGCTGCGGGCAAGGGCGACCTGGAGCTCACCCTCACCTGGAGCATGCGGCGGGTCAACACCCTCGCGATCATCGCCTTCCTCGGCGCGGGGCTCTTCGCCCTCATCTCGGGCGTCCTCGTCCTGTCGCGTCGGCATCTGCTCCAACGGCGCCGCGAACGCGCTCAGGTCCTCACCGAGCGCGCGGGCGCCGACACGACTCAGACTCAGATGATCGACACCGCGCAGCTCGCCGAGCTCATCGACGCCGGGCGCAGTGATGACGCCCCCTCGGAGGCGGCGAAGGCCGAGTCCCCCTCCGGAATCGAGGATCCCGGCGAGGCGCAGGACGCCGCGGACGCGAGCCCTGACGGGAGCGACGCCCCCGTCGGCGCCGATCACGCTGAAGAACCCGGCACGGCGGGCACTGCCGACACGGACGCCGACGCGGAGGCGGCTCACGGCCGTCACGCCCTGGCGGAGGGGACGATCGATGCCGATCCGCCCGAGAAGGTGCCCACGGACACGGGCATCATCGACCTGTCCGCGATCCGCCCCGGCGTCGCCCTCCCCAGCCGTCGCGCGCTGCGCGAAGCGAGGGAGAAGGGCGAGGAGAAGATCGTCATCGAGGGCCGCGAATTCGACACGGGCCTGATCCCGGTCGTCGCGAAGGAAGAGCCCGCCTCCGCGTCGGATGATCCGGCTGAAGGGGCCGATGCGACGAGCTCCTGGAAATCGTTGATGTCCGGCTGGCTGAAGAAGGACGAATCATGACGAGGCGCGTTGCGATCGCCGGAGTCGCGGTCATCGCCGCCCTGGCACTCGGGGCGTGCTCGGCGGGTGAACTCGTCGCGAAGGAGACGGCCCAGTCGGCTCAGCAGGCTCCGAACCTCGATGCGGGTCGAGTCGACGAGGTCCTCGAAGAAGTGGCGCTCACACTCGACAAGGCGGACTCCGCCCTCGACAAGGAGGCCTTCGAGGAGCGCATCACCGCCGGGGCCGCCCGGACGCGCGCTGCGCAGTACGCCTACGCCCAGGCCTCCGGCGACACGATCCCCTCCCTGGACCTGACTCCGCAGAATCTCGCCGTCACGAATTCCGCGCAATGGCCGAGGGCGATCCTCAACATCCGCCAAGCGGACGCCTCGCAGCTGCCTGTGGTCCAGGTCTTCGTCCAGTCCGATGCACGCTCCTCCTACGCGCTGACCGCGTGGTGCCGGATGCTCGGCGGGACCTCGGTGACGATGCCGGCGATCGAGCAGGGGTCGGCCTTCGTGACGAACGACTCGACCGGATTCGTCTCCACGCCCGAAGAAGCCCTCACGGCCTACGTGGACATGCTGAACGCGGGGCAGACCTCCTCGGAGGCCTTCGCGGGGGACGAGTTCACCGCTCAGTACCTCGACACCGTGAAGACGCTCGCATCGAGTCTCGAGGCCGCGGGCACCGTCACCGCGAACGCCGCTGCGACCTCCGATCCGATCGCCGGCGTCGTCCTGCAGGACGGTTCGGCCCTCGTCGCCGCGAATTTCACGTACACGCTCAACTACTCGCGCACGATCGCGAAGTCGACGATGCGCTTGGGCGGGCAGACCGCCACGATGAACTCCGGAGACGACGACACGGTCAAGGGCACGGCGACCGTCACCTATGTGGCGACCGTCCTCATCAACATCCCCTCGTCGAGCCAGGGCGGGGTCTCGCGCATCGTCGGCGCCGACAGGGTGATCGAGTCGGTGGCGATGGACGACTCGACGAATCCCGACAACGCCTGAGCCCGTGCGACAAGGACATGCCGAGGGAAGAAGGAACGACTGTGAGCACTGACGATATGCGCGCTGCGGACTCGCACGGCGCGGTTGACCTCTCCGCGACGCCGGCGCCGGCTGACTCCGCCGCGGCCCCCGATGCCGTGGCGGCCCTTGAGGCGCCGCTCATCGTGGTGGGGGATGAGGCGAATTTCAACGAGGTCATGTCGGTCTCTCAGACCGTCCCGGTCGTCATCGCGATGTGGTCGGGGCGCTCGCTGGAATCCAAACCGGTCCTCGCCGCATTGGAGGAGCTGGCCCGGGACTTCGCGGGCGCCTTCCAGTTCGTGAAGATCGACGTCGAGGCGGCCCCGCAGATCGCCCGGGCTTTCCAGGTCCAGGCCCTTCCCTCGGTGGTTGCCCTGATCGGGGGGCGTCCGATCCCGCTGTTCCAGGGATCGGCATCGAAGGAGCAGATGAGGCCCCTCATCGACGAGGTCACCAAGGCCGCCGCCCAGATGGGCGTCACGGGCCGGATCGCGGTGTCCGCCGAGCAGACGGCCGCTCCGACGCCGAACGAGCACCTGGCGCCCCTCGCCCTCGAGGCGGACGGCGATCTTGAGGGCGCGATGCGCGCCTGGGAGCGGGTCGTCGAATTGAATCCGCGCGACGGCGCGGCGAAGACCCATCTCGCACGCCTTCGCCTCGAAGCGCGCACGGCGTCCCTCGACGGCGCGGATCCGATGGCGAAGGCGGATCTGCTTTTCTCCAAGGGGGATGCCGAGGCCGCATTTTCGCTCCTGCTCGACCTCGTGGCGCAGGGGGAGACTCCGGAGGAGAAGGACGGCGCGCGCCTGCGCCTCCTCGATCTCTTCGCCGTCGCGGGCAACACGCCCGAGGTGATGAGGGCGCGGATGCGATTGTCGACCCTCGTCTTGATCTGAGGCCCGCGCACCGCGGGCGGTGTGAGAAACGGGCGTCCTCGGGCCGATCGGCCAGAGA
>NZ_JBNOYB010000119.1:0-14946 GCF_050312375.1 Schaalia sp. | reverse complement strand
CCGTGCGCCGCCCCACCGGCGGCGCGGGTAGCCAGTTCCCGGGCCCGGCGTCGCGATCATCCGCGACATGACAGGAAGGGTGGGGCATGCGCAGACGAGCGACAGACATGATCCTCGCGGCCGTCGCAGTGGTCGCCCTGCTCATGGGCATACCGGGCGCCGCCGCCTCGTCCTACCTCGTGTGGACCGCCGATCAGGAGGGCGCCGAGGCCCGCGTCGAGGCGGTCGTGCGGACGATCGATCGCAGGATCGCGAATGAGGACCCCGTCGACGAACACCTCATCGCCTTCCTCCTCTCCCCGGAGTCCCTGAATCTGGGCGAGGCCTCCTCCGCGATCACGACGAGGGTGACCGGCCCCCTTTTCATCGGAGAGACCCCGAAGGGCCCGACGCACATCGTGAGGATCTCCTCGCCCTCGGGAACGGCCATCAAGACGGAGATCTCGGCGATCCCCTCCCTGAAGCGCGTCGCAGCGGTGTGCGGCCTCTTCATCGCGGGCATGGGCATCTGCCTGCTCGTCGGCCTCGCCCTGGCGCGCTCCTTCTCCCGGCGCCTCTCCGCCCCCCTCATCTACCTCGCCGCGCAGGCCGAGCAGATCGGCTCGGGCCAGGTGCGCGCTCAGCTCAAACCCTCGGGGATCGAAGAGATCGACCTCGTCCAGGAGGAGCTGGTCCGCACGGGCGAGCGCATGGCGGGGCGCCTGGCCGCGGAGCGCCAGTTCGCGGCCGACGCCTCCCACCAGCTCCGCACGCCCCTGACAGCGCTGTCGATGCGCCTGGAGGAGATCGAACTCATCTCCACCGAGGAGGAGGTCCAAGAAGAGGCCCGCACCTGCTTGGAACAGGTGGAGCGCCTGACCGGAGTGGTCGCCGACCTCCTCGACGCGAATGCGCGCTCGGCAGGGCAGACCGAGGCGATTCACATCCTCGAGGCCTTCAATACGCAACGCGAGGAATGGGAGGAGGCCTTCGAGAAGGCCGGGCGCCAGCTCGCCTTCACGGACGAGGCAGCGCTTCCCGTTCTCGCCGACGGGCCCAAACTCTCCCAGGTCCTCGCCACCCTCATCGAGAACTCGCTGCGCTACGGGAACGGCGCGACCCGAGTCGTGGCGCGCAAGTCCGCGAACAGCAGGGGCGTGGTCATCGAGGTCTGCGACGAGGGCGAGGGCGTGGCGGACGATCTGGCTCCGGACATCTTCGAGAAGGGGGTGTCGGGTCACGGCTCGACGGGCATCGGACTCGCCCTCGCCAGGGACCTCGCCGGCGCGATGGGAGGACGACTCGAGCTGACGAGCAATCACCCGCCCGTCTTCACCCTCTCCCTCGCCGCGATCCCCGCCTCCTTCGATCCCGATCACGTGATGCCCCAGGGGCCCGTCGTATCGATGGGCCGGCGCTCGCGACGATTCTGATCGATGCTCGGGCGATGAGGCCCCGGCCGGGGCCAAGGGCTAGATTTGTCCCCATGGAGTCCTTCTCGACTGCTCGTCCCGTCGTCGCCGTGATCGGAGGCGGGCAGCTCGCTCGCATGATGCAGGAGAGCGCCATCGCCCTCGGACTGGAACTGCGCCCGCTCGTGGAAGAACTCGACGGATCGACCGGGCAGGTCGTCGTCGCATCCCGCGTGGGGACCCCCGCCGACGCCGATGAGGTGCGCGCCCTCGTGGACGGCGCCTCGGTCCTCACATTCGAGCATGAGCACATTCCCACGGCCCTCCTCGCGGCCCTTGAAGGCGAGCTCCCCATCGAGCCGAAGGCCGAGGCTCTGCTCTACGCACAGGACAAGCTCGCGATGCGCGAACGCCTCAGCGAGCTGGGGATCCCGTGCCCGAAGTGGGCGAAGGTCGAGGACGAAGAGGCACTGGACGCCTTCGGCGAGCAGATCGGATTCCCCCTCGTCGTGAAGACGCCTCGGGGCGGATACGACGGGCACGGCGTGCGCGTCGTCGATTCCGCGAGCGAAGTCGCCGATTGGTTCGCCTCGGGCCCCCTCCTCGCCGAGGAGCTCGTCCCCTACTCCTTCGAGGTCTCGGCCCTGTGCGCCAGGCGCCCCAGCGGCGAGATCGCCTCCTGGCCGCTCGCCCGCAGCGAGCAGGTCGACGGGGTCTGCTCGGTCGTGACGGCGCCCGCGCCGGGGATCTCGCCGAGCGCCGCCGAACGCGCCAAGGAGATCGGGGAGAGGATCGCCGCCGAGCTCGGCGTCACGGGCGTCCTCGCCGTCGAGATGTTCGTCGTCAAGAGCGCCGAGGGCGAGCGCCTCTTCGTCAACGAATTGGCGATGCGCCCCCACAACACGGGTCATTGGACCATCGACGGCGCCGTGACGAGCCAATTCGAACAGCACCTGCGCGCAGTCCTCGACCTGCCCCTCGGCTCGACTGCGATCAAGGCGCAGGGGTCGACCTCGGTGATGGTGAACCTCCTCGGTTCGGCCTATGCGGACCCGGCGCTCGCCCTGCCCCGGGCGCTCGCGGGGCATCCGGAGGCGAAGATCCACCTCTACGGCAAAGAGGTCCGCCCTCGGCGCAAACTCGGTCACGTGACGGTGGTCGATGAGGATCCGCTTCGCGCCAGGAGCGAAGCGGAGACGGTGGTCGCCCTCCTGCGCGGCGATCGCTGATACGGTTGCGAGGGCGATCGCACGCACGGCAAGGGAGCGCGACATGAGTGAAGTCCCGATGGAACTCGACATCCGCCTGTCCTCGACGGGGGAGGGACCCCTCGTGGGGGTGGTCATGGGCTCGGACTCGGACTGGCCGACGATGGCCCCGGCGGTCGAGGCCCTCGCCGAATTCGGGATCGTATGCGAAGTCGGTGTCGTCTCGGCCCACAGGATGCCCGAGGACATGGTCGCCTACGGGCGTTCGGCTTCCGCTCGCGGACTCCGCGTCGTGATCGCGGGGGCGGGAGGGGCCGCCCACTTGCCGGGGATGCTCGCCGCGCTCACCGAGCTGCCCGTGATCGGCGTGCCCGTGCCGCTCAAGCACCTCGACGGCGTCGACTCGCTGCACTCGATCGTCCAGATGCCCGCGGGGGTCCCGGTGGCGACCGTCTCGATCGGCGGCGCCAGGAATGCGGGCCTCCTCGCCGTCAGGATCCTCTCGGCCGGAGAGGGCGGCTTCGCCGCGGATCTGCGTGAGCGGATGCGCGGATTCCAAAGGTCCCTGCGCGATCTCGCGGCCGCGAAGGGCGATGCGCTTGCGCGCCGGATCGAGGATTCGCACTGAAGCGAGGACTCACCGGATCGAGGACTCGCGCTGAAGGAAGTGGCCTGTGCCACTAATATCGTGGCATGAGCATTCTCGTCACCGGAGGCGCCGGCTACATCGGCGCGCACGTCGTCCGTATTCTCCTCGAGCGCGGTGACGATGTCGTCGTCGCCGACGACTTCTCCACGGGTGCGCCCGAACGCGTCGAGGGGGCCAAGATCGTCGAACTCGATCTGGCGGAGGAACGGGCCGTCACCCTCCTCGCGAACACGATGGTCGATGAAGACGTCACGGCGGTGATCCACTTCGCGGCGAAGAAACAGGTCGGCGAGTCGGTGAAGCGGCCGATCCACTACTACCGGCAGAACATCGGATCGCTGGCGAATGCGCTCACCGCGATGAACGAGGCGGGGGTCGAGAACATCATCTTCTCCTCCTCCGCCGCGGTGTACGGCGCGCCGCCCGTCGAAGTCGTTGCGGAGGACTCCGAATGCCGCCCGATCAATCCCTACGGGGAGACGAAGCTCATCGGCGAATGGATGATGGCCGATGCCGAGCGTGCCTGGGGGCTGAAATGGATCGGACTCAGGTACTTCAACGTCGCCGGCGCCGGATGGGCGGACCTGGCCGATCCCGCGATCCTCAACCTCATCCCCATGGTCCTCGATCGCATCGAGAAGGGCGAACCCGCCCGGATCTTCGGCGCTGATTACGCCACCGAGGACGGCACCTGCGTGCGCGACTACATCCACGTCCTCGACCTGGCCGAGGCGCACGTGTCCGCCCTCGATGCGCTCGAGGCCGGTCGTGCGCCGGAGCACCGGGTCTTCAACGTCGGGACGGGGCGGGGCACTTCGGTCCGCGAGATCATCGACGGGCTGCGGAAGGCGACCGGGATCGATTTCGAGGTGCTCGTCGAGGATCGCCGGGCCGGGGATCCGCCGCATCTCATCGGCGATCCGAAGCGCTTGAGCGAGGAGCTCGGCTGGAGGGCGCACCGCGGTCTGGACGACATCCTGAAGTCGGCCTGGGAGGGCTGGCAGGCCGGGCCCAGAAGGATCGCGATCCGGGAATGAGGCTCAGGGATGACTGGAAGCGGAGTGCCCGCCATGAGGATTCATGGCGGGCACTCGTGCGTCGGCGGGATGAGCCTTCCCGCCCTGACCTCTTCTCCTTTACGGGCGAGCGCTCCGGTGCCTTCGCCTTCCTATCGCAGCGCGCCTGAGGCGTTGAAGATGTATCGGGTTCCGTTGACGCTCTGCGCCCCTGTGACCATCGCTCCGGTGCCGGGGGTGAGGTAGTACCAGGTGTTGCGGTCGAGGAGCCAGCCGGTGCGCATGACTCCGGTGCCGGGGGTGAGGTAGTACCAGGTGTTGCGGTCGAGGAGCCAGCCGGTGCGCATGGCTCCGGTGCCGGGGGTGAGGTAGTACCAGGTGTTGCGGTCGAGGAGCCAGCCGGTGTGCATGGCTCCGGTGCCGGGGGTGAGGTAGTACCAGGTGTTGCGGTCGAGGAGCCAGCCGGTGCGCATCGCTGCGGTCGAGGGGGCGAAGTAGTACCAGGTGCTGCCGATCCTCATCCAGCCCGAACGCGCCGCTCCGCTCGCGGGATCCAGGTAGTACCTGTCGCCCGAGATCGTGACGAATCCTCCCTTGAGGAGCGCGCCGCTCGTCGGGTCGAAGTAATGCCGCTGCCCGTTGATCGTCTTCCACGAGGCGGCCATGGCCCCAGTGGCGGGGTCGAGGTAGTACGTGGAGCCCCTGGAGGTGAACCATCCGGTCTTCATGATGCCGGTCGACGGTTCGAGGTAGTACCAGAAGGCGGAGATGATCCTCCAGCCGCTGGCCTGACGGCCCGAATCGTCGTAGTACCTCCACCCGTTCGAGTACTTGACCCATCCGGTTCGCATCGCGCCGGAGGTCCCGAGGTCGTAGGCGCCGTCGGCGAGGCGGAGCAGGCCGCGCGCCAGTGCGCCTGAGCTCGGCGTGAGGTAGTACCACTGCGAGCCCAAGGCGAGCCATCCTTCGTGCATGATCGAATCGACGCCGAAGTAGTAGGTGCTTCCGTTGATCGACGCCCAGGTGTCCGCGGCGTAGGAACCGTCGGAGTTCAGCCAGCGCCAATGGTTGGAGTCGAGGATCCACGTGCCCTTGCCCGTGAGCTGCGCCGGTGATTCGGGTGATGAGACGCCCGGATCCGCGGCGGCGCTCGCGCCGCCCTCCGCGATCGAGCGGATCGTGCCCATCCGCGAGTAGACGGCGTCGCCCGGGCAGGCCGTGTAGCCGTTGTCGCGATGGCCTGAAATCCTCGGCAAATTGACCCTCGTCCCCTGGGGGTACTTGCTGTTCCCCTGGGAGATGAACACACCGGTCGAGGTGGGCGAGACGCCCGCCCGCCTCAACTGCCATCCGGCGAGCTTGCCGACCGTGGAGAGCGAGGCCGCGGAGGGGACGGTCGAGGTGTACTCCCCGAGGAGCGAGATCCCCATGGTGCCCGAGTTGAATCCGTAGGAGTGGCCGGCGACGACCATCGAGCCCTTGGGTGAGGAGAGCGTGCCGTAGCGCCCCTCGAATGCCGTGCCGCACTTGTCGACGAGGATGTTGTACCCGATGTCGCCCCAGCGGAGGGAATTGGCGTGGTAGGAGTAGATCCCCCGCACGATATCCGCCGACTGGGCGCAGGTGTAGTTGTTCGTCCCGGCGGTGTGATGCACGACGACGAAGGGGGCGTGGACGTATTCGGGAGTCCATCCTCCGCTCGATGCGCCGGCTCCCCACTCGCTCCGGGTGACGACCGGAACGGGGAGGCCGTTCGCGGTGGTCGCAGCCGGGAGGATCTTCTTGAGGCGGGCGTTGACGGACATCCCTCCGGCGATGGCGCCGCTTGTGGCCGTACGGGGGGAGGCCGAGGCTGCCAGGTCGTGGGACTCGGCTCGAATCCCGCTCTGAGGAAGGGCTTCCGCGGGCTCGGACTGATTCGCGTTAGCGAGGACGTCCTTCAACTCCGGGTCCTCACCGGCGGTGATCGACGCCGGATCGAGGCCGGTAGCGTTCGCCGTCGTCGTTTCGACCTCATCGGCCGTGAGCACTTCACGGCCCTCGGGGTGGGAGGGGACGAGTTCGATGGACAGGTCCGCAGGCAACTCGCCCGAGCCGCTCATGAGCACTTGAATGCCGTCGGCGCCCGCGGTGACGAAGGGGTCGGTGCCGAAGGTCGGGCGCTCGCCGTCGCGTCCGCCCGATTCATCCGCCTCGAGAAGATACCAGTCGCTCCAGACCGAGTCCTCGCGCACTCGAATGAGCACGGAAGCCGTCGAGGCCTCGCCCATGCCTCCTCGCCAGGTCAATCCCGTCACCATGTAGGGATCAACCGCGAGCGGTTCGGTCAGGAGCCGTGCGCCTTCACCGGGATCGAAACCGTCTTTCGTCCTCCACAGGCCCGAGCGCGCCATGGGCTTGGTGCCCCTGCCGACGCCGACTTCCACGGGGACCAGGGCGCTTTCGCCGACCTCGGTCGGTTCGCCTTGGGCATCGGTCAGCCTGATGGCCTGAATCGGTTGAGGCGATTGCGGGTCGGAGGGCTGAGCGCTCCGGGCGGGCGCGGATGCGCCGAATACGAGCGAGGCGATCAGGATCGACCCGATTGATGATGCCAAGGTGCTCAAAGTGGCTCCAGTTGTTCATGAGGCTTGCACATGCAAACTAGCACGAACCGATCCGATCGTGTAGTGGGAGCGGAAGAGGAACGACGGAGGCGGAGGCGCAGGAGGGCGAGAAGAGGGTATGCGCGGGCCCGCTGAAAGGGAGCCCGCGCCCGAAGGCGTTCTTCAAGAGCGGGGGGATCCCGATTCCGATGCGGGGACGGCGTGGAGCGACGGAGGTCAGGGCTTCACTGGGGAAGCGCGTTGAAATCGTCGGCGGTGAGCCCCCCGTCGCGCAGTGCGGCGAAGAAATCCGGTGCGGTCGTGTCGCTGAGAAGCACGGCCATGCCGCCCGCGTCCGTGAGGTAGTCGAGGGCGGCGATGGGCGGAGTGCCCATCATCCCGGAACTCGACGCCGAGCGGAACGCGAGGACCAGCTTCGCGACGTCGAAGATCGAATCGGACTCGTCCACGGTGAAGGCCCGGGAACCGGCCCGCTCGAGGCGAAGGGCGCGCGAAGGGTTGAGGAGTGAGGAGGGGGATGCGGCCCTGCCGATGACCTTGGAGATCACTTGGCGTTGACGGAGCGTCCGTCCGATATCGCCCGTCGGATCCGAATAGCGCATCCTCGAGAAGGCCAGTGCCGTCGTGCCGTCGGCATCATGGCATCCCGCACTCCACACGAGGCCCGAAGGGTCGTCGGTGACGTCGCCCTCGTAGCAGAGATTGACGCCGCCGACGGCGTCGACGATGTCGGCGACACCGCCCATGCCGACTTGGACGTAGTGATCGACGGTCAGTCCCGTGAGATTCTCGACGGTCGCCACGAGCAGGGACTCGCCGCCGAGCGCGTAGGAGGAGTTGATCTTGTCCCAGCCGTAATCGGGGATCTCGACGAGGGTGTCGCGCGGAATCGTGACGACGGCGGCCTGGCCGTTGGGAGCGACATTCACCAGCATGATCGAGTCGGTCCGCGCGGAGTCCGTGAAGCCGTCTTGAACGGCACCGTCATCGCGCGAATCCGAACCGGCGAGCAGGTAGGTCGTTCCCGGCGTATCGGCGGCACCCGAAAGGGCGTTGACCCTGCCGAGATTCCCGTTCGCATCCCACACGAGGAAGGACGCCCACGCGACGAGCGCAGCGAGGAGGAGCGCCGCGAGGCCGAGGAGCCTCCTGGCGGTCCGAGGGCGTCTGCGCGGCGAAGACGTCGCCGGCGGCCGCGGCGCGGAAGGGGAAACGGGAGCCTGCGCAGGCCGCCACTGCGGGGCGTACTGCGCCTGGGCCCGAGGACGGGGCGAGGAGGCGGACTGCGTGCGGATTCCGCCGGGCTGTTGCGATCGGGGCGCGTACGAGGGAGGCGCCGGCCTCGTCGACGCCTGATCCCCGGGGGCGCCTGCGCCGGGCCTGGAGGAGGAGCCCCGCAAGCCCCGAAGCCTCTTCGGCGCGAAAGAGGGAGGCTGCTCCTTCGAAGGCTGATCGGCCGTCGTCGGCATGAGCCTGCGGACGGGCTCCGGGGCGAGGCCGTCGCCGCCGGTGTCGACACGCCACTGGCGCGGCGCCGCATCGTCCTTAGCGACTCCCATGACCCGGGGCTTCTCCCCGGGGGCCAGGACGGGGCCGCGCGGCGCCCGGGGTTCCGCCCGAGCCGGATCGCGCAGCGCCCTGCGCTCCACCTGGTCGGCCGGGGACGGCGCCTTGGGGAGGGACTTCGCCCCCCTGGATCCGGGCCGGGCCTTGCGCGGTTGCGGGCTGAAGGAAGGGGGAGTGGAGCTCATTGCGTCGGGGGGCAGGTCTGGGGAACGGGGGCGGTTTCAGGAGCGGGAACGGCGGGCGCGGGGGCCGTCGAAGGATCCGCAGGCGCCTCAGAGGCTCCGGGTTCGTCGCCGCTCTGCTCCGTCGTGGTCGCCTGAAGGGCGGGATCGGGCACGATCTGAGTCACGCCATTGCCGTCGGTGTACTCGGTCCCGATCGGCAGGGGCGCATCATTGGCGAGGGCCGCCCAGAGCCTGGAGGCATTGGGCTCGACGGCGAGGACGCGGTTCGGATCCGCGGGGGAGGGGGACCAGGGGAGGGTGACGAAACGGATGTTCGCCTTATCGATGTTGAGCAGCGAGAGCAGGAGACCGGCATCGCCCCTGATATCGCTCAGATTCGGCGAAACGGTGAGCGAGCCGATCGCGGCTTGAAGGAAGGAGAGGAGCGCGGGGAGGTCCGTCACGAAGTTCTTCGACAGGACTTCGCGAAGCATGGCCGAAACCAGCTGCTGCTGGCGGCCGATGCGCGAGATATCCGAGCCGTCGCCCACATCGTGCCGCGCCCTGGCGAAGGCGAGGGCCGTGTAGGCGTCGAACTTCTGACAGCCCGCATCGACGTTCAAGCCGGAGTAGTAGTCCTGCATGGGTTCTGGAACGTCGAACCACACGCCGCCGAGAGCATCGATCATCCCCTTGAAGCCCGCGAAATCGACGACGACGAAGGCGTCGATGGTCAGCCCCGTCATCTCCTCCACGGTCGCCTTGGTGCAGGCGACGCCCCCGGCGAGGTCATTGGTGACCGCGCCGGTCGAGAAGGCCGAGTTGAACATCCCCTCGTAGGCGTAGCTCGAACCGTTCTGGGTGATGCACGGGGGGATGAGGGTGATGAGGTCGCGCGGGATCGAAATGACGGTGACCGTCGAACGATCCGCGGAGATGTGCGCCACCATCGTCGTGTCCGACTGGATGGTGGAGAGCTCCTCCGCCGAGCCGTAGCCCGCATCGTCCTGGTTGTAACGGGAATCCACGCCCGAGACGAGCAAAGTGATCGCACGGCCGTTGAACTGGTCGATCGGCGTCGGCTCGACCGCTTCGCCCCCGGACTGCGCCGCCGTGAATCGGGAGATGTCAAGGGCGGCGTCCCTCACCTGGGCGGCGAGGCTGTGATAGACGAAGGCCCCGGTTGAACCCACGAAGAGGACGACCGTGAAGAACACCGCGAAGACCGAGCGGATCGCGCCGAAGCGAAAGGGGTTCGTCGCAGCGTGCTGGATCGGGCGGAGCCCTCTACTGGTGGCGTTCGTGCGTGTACTCATCGATGTCGATCGTATCCTGTGTCTCGGCGATCGCCATCGAAGCGGCGCCCTCATCGGCGACTTCGGCGCCGAGGCCCCGGCCTTCGCGCGTTTGCGCCAGCCGTCGCTGCGCATCCGCGAGGGCGACCGCCCGTGCCAGCCGGGTGAGCCTGATCTCCGCATCGATGTCACGGCGATACGACGTGGCCATCTGCGCGAAGAGAGCGAGAACGAGCCCGTAGACGAGAAGATTGATCCCCTTCTCGATCCCGATCAGATGCGCGAGGGAATTGAGGACCGCGGGGAAGACCACGGCGAAGCAGGCGAAAAGGATGAGGACGAGCATCGCGAGTCGTCTCAGCGCGAGATGGGACGCGCTCTTGGGCCGCCTGAGGACGAGTCTGGTGATGAGGACCAGGCCGAGGAGGATCAGGACCTTGGGGAGCCAATACGATGTCATGTTCACCCCAGCAGCAGTTCGACGAGGATGTTGACGGAATTGAGACTCGACTGCCCCTTGGAACGCGAGTACTCCGTGTACCGCACGTGAACGGGCGCTTCGGCCCATCTCATCCCGGTGTCGATGAGCTGTTCGACGATCTCGCTGGCATGCGCCATCCTGTTGTGCTTGAGCTCGATCGCTTCCACGGCGTCGCGGCGGAGGAGCCTCAGGCCGTTGTGGGCATCGGTGAGCTTCGCACCCGTGCGTATCCGCGTGAACACGGTGGCCAGTTTCAAGACGCAGCGCCGCAGGACGGACATCTCCTGCGGCGCCCCGGTCAAGAAGCGCGAGCCGAGGACGACCGCGAGGTCTTCCGCCAGGGCCTTGTCCCGCATCGAAACGATGTCTTCGCATCGATGCTGGCCGTCGGCGTCGAAAGTCGCGAGGAATCGCCCGTCCGTCTGGGACAGGAAGAACTCGAATCCTGTTTGAAGGGCGGCGCCCTGCCCGAGATTGATCGGATGGTGGATCACGATCGCGCCGGCCGCTTCCGCGAGTCGGGCGGAGGCGTCCTTGGAGCCGTCGTCGATGCAGACGACTCGGGGGAAGATCCTTCTCACCTGGGTGACGACTTCGCGGATGACTTCCTCCTCGTTGTAGAGGGGGATGATCACCCACGTGTCCTCGGTCGTCAGCATGCGGTCAGTATCTCATGAGGCGGGGCCCGCCGTGCGGAGAGGCTACGCCTGTGCCTTATGCTACGGGGAGCAGCCCGGTATCCAGGAGGATGGGAATGGACGTGCGCATCGCTCAATCCGCAGATGTCGACGACAGAGCGAGCATCGGCTCCGGCTCGGCCATCTGGCACCTCGCCCAAGTCCGCGAGGACGTCGTCATGGGCGCGAATTGCATCGTCGGGCGCGGCGCCTACATCGGTACGGGCGTTCGCATGGGCGAGGGGTGCAAGATCCAGAACTACGCCCTCGTCTACGAGCCGGCGAGCCTCGGTGACGGCGTGTTCATCGGCCCGGCGGCGGTCCTCACGAATGATCACTTCCCCCGCGCGGTCAATCCGGACGGTTCGGTGAAGTCCGCCCACGACTGGGAGCCCGTCGGCGTGACGATCCGCGACGGCGCCTCGATCGGCGCCCGGGCGGTCTGCGTCGCCCCCGTCGCAGTCGGCGAATGGGCGACCGTCGCCGCCGGCGCCGTCGTCACCAAGGACGTTCCCGCCTACGCCCTCGTCGCCGGCGTTCCCGCTCGCCGCATCGGCTGGGTCGGAGAAGCGGGGGTCAAACTGGAAGAGTCCGACGAGCCGGACGTCTTCGTCTGCCCCTCCACCGGGGCGCGCTATCGTCAGATCGACACGGACACCCTTGTGAAGGAAGCAGAATGACTCGCCATATGATCCCCGCCGCCAAGCCGATCGTCGGCGAAGAGGAAGTCGAGGCGGTCTCCGCCGTCCTGCGCAGCGGGATGATCGCCCAGGGGCCGCAGACCGCCGCCTTCGAAGAGGAGTTCGCCGCCCGGCTCGTCCCCGGAACCGAGGCGATCGCAGTGAACTCGGGGACCTCGGCGCTCCACCTCGGCCTGCTCGCCGCCGGCATCGGCGCGGGCGACGAGGTCATCGTCCCCTCCTTCACCTTCGCCGCGACCGGCAACTCGGTGGCCCTCACCGGCGCCTCCCCGGTCTTCGCCGATATCGAAGACGATTCCTTCTGCTTGTCGCCGGAGTCGATCGAAGCCTCGATCACCGAGCGGACCAAGGCGATCATGCCGGTTCACCTGTACGGTCACCCGGCGGACATGACGGCGATCCTCGACATCGCGAAGCGTCACGACCTCCTCGTCTTCGAGGACGCCGCACAGGCCCACGGCGCTTCGCTCGACGGCCGACCGGTCGGCTCCTTCGGCGCCTTCGGCGCCTTCAGTCTCTACCCGACGAAGAACATGACCTCGGGCGAGGGCGGCATGGTGACGACCTCGGACCCGCAGATCGCGCGCCGCGTCAAGCTCTTGCGCAACCAGGGCATGGAGAAGCGCTACGCGAACGAGGTCGTCGGCCTCAACAACCGCATGACCGACGTCCATGCGGCGATCGGGCGTGTTCAGCTCACCAAGATCGACGCCTGGACGAAGCAGCGCCAGGCGAATGCGGCCTTCCTCGACGCGCACCTCGAAGGCGTCGTCGTCCCGCCGGTCGCACCGGGCGCCGTCCACGTCTACCACCAGTACACGATCCGCGTCGTCGGCACCGACCGGGATCGTTTCATGGAGGCGCTGCGCGACGAGTGGCAGGTCGGATCGGGCGTCTACTACCCGATCCCGAACCACAGGCTCCCCTCGCTCGCCCCCTACGCGCCGGGGCTCGACCTGCCTGCGACCGAGAAGGCCGCCCGCGAGGTCGTCTCCCTTCCGGTCCACCCCTCCCTCTCCAAGGCCGATCTCGAGCGGATCGTCGAGGCCGTCAACGCGCTGGCGAAGGCGGGTGCCTGAGATGGGGGACATCCGCGTCGGCATTCTCGGCATCGGCTCGATGGGCCGTCATCACGTCCGCAACGCGAGGAACACGAAGGGTTTCGACCTCGTCGCCCTCGCCGATCCGGCCGGCGACAAGTTCGGCGTGGCCGGCGATCTTGCGGTCCTGCCCGATGTCGATGCGCTCATCGCCGAGGGCGTCGATGCGGCGATCGTCGCCGTGCCGACCGTGTTCCATGAGGAGGCGGCGCTCAAGCTCGCCGAAGCGGGCGTCCACGCCCTCGTCGAGAAGCCGCTCTCCTTCTCGGTCGAATCCGGTGAGCGCATCGCGAAGGCCTTCTCCGATGCGGGCCTGATCGGCGCCGTCGGATACGTCGAACGGTGCAACCCGGCGCTCCTGGAAATGCGCAGGCGCATCCGGGACGGCCAGCTCGGCGAGGTCTACCAGATCATCACCCGCAGGCAGTCGCCCTTCCCGGCGCGCATCGCGGATGTCGGCGTCGTCAAGGATCTTGCGACGCACGACGTCGATCTCGCCGCCTGGGTCGCCGGATCGACCTACGAGACCGTCTACGCGCAGACCGCGTACCGCTCGGGACGCGAGCACGAGGACATGATGGTCGCTTCCGGTCGTTTCGCGAACGGCGTCCTCGTCAATCACCTCGTCAACTGGCTGAGCCCGTACAAGGACCGGACGACGATCGTCACCGGTGAGCGCGGAGCGCTCGTCGCCGATACCGCGATGGGCGACCTCACCTTCTACGAGAACGGCTCCTTCCCGGTCGAGTGGGATCAGATCGCGAATTTCCGCGGCGTCTCCGAGGGCGAGGTGACGCGCTACGCCCTCGCGAAGCGCGAGCCGCTCGCCGTCGAGCACGAGCACTTCCGCGATGCGATCCTCGGCGTCTCGAATGAGCACGTCTCGATGGGCGAGGGCCTCACGACGCTCCGCGTTCTCGAGGCGATGCTCGAGTCGGCCAAGACGGGGGAGTCGGTTCGTCTTTGAGAACCGCTCGGATCTGTCAGGGCTCTTCTTCGGCGCTGACCCGCGACTGACGACGGGGGAGGGCCGCTCCCGTCGACGTCAATCGTCATGGGGCTGCTCGGATGGCCTTCGAGCTCGCCTTCGAGCGGGGCCTGGAACCGCGAGTCCCGGAAGAGCGCTGAGCCGCGCGCTCAGCGTCTGAATCAGCCGCGCGCGCATTCGGGCACGATCTTCGCGTCGTTCCCCCAGCGATTCTCGAGGAACAGGCGGGCCCACAAGCCGATGGAGGTTCCGCCGGAGGCGAAGTAGAGCGCCTGTTCGACGGGCGATGCCGGGTGAGCGAATGCTTCGAAGGCCATCGGGTGAGCGAGCATGCGGCGGATCGATCGGTACCGTGAGAGGACCCGGTCCAATCGGGCGAGCCGCATCCCGCGGAGCAGCGCCTCATGCGCGCGGGGCGGGAGCCCGTGACTATTGGACGCTCCGTCGAAGTACTCGGGCGCGGCGTCCGTTCGAGTCAACTCCCCGTAGATGCGATCAGTGAATCCGGCGTACCACTTCCGATCGCGGGTGAGCTCGACGGATCCGTCGAGCCAGGTGTTCCAGACCTCGAGGTCGAGCATCGGGGCCGCCCAGGTGAAGCCGAAGTACTCGTAGGGCCGCATCGAGTTGTTGATGTACTTCGCCTGCCGTTCGCGGACATTGAACCATTCGACCCAGGACAGGACGGATTCGGGCGATCCGTCGTACCCGGCTTCGCGCCCGGCGCTGCGGATCGCATCGGCGAAGGCGCCGATCCCGCTGAGCGCATCGGGGCTCCCGTGTGCGCAGGCGTGGTGGCGGGCGATCGTCTCGGCGATTCCGGCTGCGGGAACGCCGGGGGCGAGGAGACGATCATCGTCGTGCATATTGCCGACGATCGTATGCCCCGGGAGGAAGATCGCGTCGTCATCGACCAGGGATCCCTCTCGGATCCGGCGCAATGCGAACCAATCCTGGATGTGCGGAAGGGAGGCCCCCCTCCAATTCGCCCTCCGGAAGGCCGTTCCCTCTGCGGAGGCCCATACGCGTCTCATCTCTTCGGGCACGAGGTCGATGCTGAACCATTCAACGCCGAGCGCCTCGGCCACTCGCCTTGAAATCGCA